>JAFTMU010000072.1 GCA_017452215.1 Clostridia bacterium | reverse complement strand
CTTGCAAGTCCGATGACAGAGAGACAGTCGGGGCGGTTGGAGGTGATCTCAAACTCCACCGTAGTGTCACGCAGCATCAAAACGTCACGAATGTCCGCACCCAACCGATCGGCGCAGTCCTCATCTAAAATCAGAATGCCGTTTTCCTCCTTGCCGGGGCACTCGTGGACGGTCAGCTTCAACTCCGCCATGGAGCAGAGCATACCGTTGGATTCCACACCTCTGAGCTTGCCGGGCTTGATTACAATGCCGCCGGGAAGCTTTGCCACAGGGAGAGCGGCGGGAACAAGAGCGCCCTCAAATACGTTTTGCGCACCCGTGACGATCTGAATGTCGTGACCGAAAGCGTCACCTGCATCCACACGGCAGATCCACATATGATCCGAATCGGGGTGCTTTTCCATGTGGGTGACACGGGCAACCACCACGTTTTCAATATCCTCACCAAGGACCTCAAAGCCTTCTACCTTGGAGCCTGTGATGGTCAATCGGTCGCTGTATTCCTTGTTACCGATGCCGTCGGTGTTGACGAAATCGGAAAGCCAATTTCTTGAAAGATTCATGTCTGTCTACCTCCCGTTAAAACTGTTCGAGGAAACGTTCGTCGTTTTCATAGAACAGACGAATGTCATCGATGCCGTATCTTGCCATGGTAATGCGTTCAATGCCAAGACCGAAGGCAAAGCCGGAGTATTCCTCGGGGTCGATGCCGCAATTGGAAAGCACGAAGGGGTGAACCATGCCGGCACCGAGGATCTCGATCCAACCCTCACCCTTGCAAAGTCTGCAGCCCTTGCCGCCGCAAATGAAGCAGGAAACGTCGACCTCTGCCGAGGGCTCGGTGAAGGGGAAGTGGTGAGGACGGAAACGGATCTTGGTTTCCTCACCGAACATTTTCTTTGCGAACACAGCCAAGGTTCCCTTCAAGTCTCCCATGGTAATGCCCTTGTCGATCACCAGACCCTCCAATTGATGGAACAGAGGGGAGTGAGTAGCGTCCAGAGCGTCGGAGCGGTATACACGACCGGGAGAGATGATGCGGATGGGGGGCTTTTGATGCTCCATGACACGGACCTGAACAGGAGAGGTCTGGGAGCGCAACAGAATGTTGTCGGTGATATAAAAGGTATCCTGGGTGTCTCTTGCAGGATGGTTTTCGGGGATATTGAGTGCTTGGAAGTTATAGTAATCCATCTCTACCTCGGGACCCTCCGCAATGGAGAAGCCCATACCGATAAAGATGTGTTCCAAGTCTCTTTGCGCCTGTGTCAGGGGATGAATGTGTCCCACCGGCAAAGCGGTTGCAGGCATGGTGACGTCCAGCTTTTCGGCTTTCAGCTTTTCTTCCAGAGCACGTCTTTGTACCTCCTTGCTCTTTTCTGCAAGGGCGGCTTCAATGCTCTCCCGCACCTCGTTTGCCATCTGCCCGATGACGGGGCGTTCCTCGGCAGAGAGGGCACCCATGCCACGCAACACAGCGGTCAATTCGCCCTTTTTGCCAAGATACTTGACCTTGATTTCTTCGAGGTTTGCATCGGGAGAATTGATCTGCTCCAATGCCTCCACACGAATTTTTGAAAGCTTTTCCTTCATTTTATTAAATCTTCCTTTCTGAAATGGAATATTTTAAACGTAAGAGAGGGGAGAACAAAAAAGCGCCGTCCCAACGAATCAGGACGAGGCGCAACTGCACTCCGTGGTACCACCCGAAATTTCGGCTCAAAGCCAACACTCTGATAGGCTGATAACGGTGCCTGTCCGTATCGGGTTATGAGCCTTAGCGTTTGCCCGATCTGCTCCAAAGGGAAGTGCACGGTTCGATGGCTTGCACCGCTCTCAGCAAAACGGCGCTCTCTGTAAAAACCACGGGTTCGAATCGGCGAGCTTTATCATCGCATTTACACAGGACAGTATAACACATTTTTTTAACTTTTGCAAGAGTTTTTTGAAAAAATATTAAAAAGAGGGGGTGTCTCAAATGCGTTTCGCATTTGGTCGACACCCCCCTGGTTTTTGCTTTGCGGCTTGACACCGCAATTTTCGTCCATAATTTGACGGTATTTGATCGTACTTGCAAACGAAAAACGCAAATTCCCGGCGCAAAAAAGCCTACCTTCGGATTTTTTGCGCAAGGGGCTGTCTCAAATTTGCAATTTGAGACAGCCCCTTCAAATTTTTTTTGAATTATTCTTCCACAACAGTCCCTGCCTTGGACCAATCAATTTCGGGGAAGTAAGCAAATACAGAGTGCTTTTCCTCGATCAAGTTGCCAGCAGCGTCCTTCGATTTTACAATATAAGTGTAATTGTCGTAATTGTTCAGCGTGGTATGCTGGAAGACGGCAGGTGCGTAATACGTGCCCCAAACGCCCGAAAGCTCACCGCTCTGCAGGACTGCATTCTTGTTAAAGAGAACGGGAATCACAGGCATGTCGGCTAAGAGCAGCTTTTCAGCCTCGTGCAAAAGGGCTGCCTTTTGCCAAGCCCAATCACCGGAATTGGTGGAGGGAGTGATGTTGTATTTTTCGTAGATTCCCTTGATCGCATCATACAGCTTCCCGAATTCCTCCTTGGTGTAGAAGGTCTTGCCGAGGAAGGTGTATCCGGTTTCCTTGTCAAGGCTTGCAAAGTAAGGAACGTAGTAAACAGCTTCCATCAAATTATTGTATGCATCACTTGCATAGCCCGTGCGGTGAGGCGTAAGAACGGAGGAGTCAAGGTTGTTGGACATCCCCGAAAATGCGGTTGCAAAGTTTGCAAGCACCGAGTAAGCGTCAGCAGAGAATGCATTGTAATCGAAAGCGATCACCTCATACTTGGTTCTCAGAATCGCTTCGACGAACAGATCGTCGCAAATGTCAGTGGACTTGTTGTTGACCTCATCCTTGATCGCCTTCAAAACGTCATTATTCTGAATGGTGGTGATCTTTTCAACGGTTACGTTGAAGTCAAGCTGACGCCAAGCCGCAGCGATCATTTCGGTGATGGCGACGTTGGTGTCGTCGTAAGCGGCGACCTTGATAGAGAAGGAGTAATCGGATGCGGTGATGTTGTTGTCGGTCAAGAGCTTCTTAGCGGCGGTCAGGTTGGCGTCGGTCACAAGGATCGCCGTATCTGCCGTACGGAAGGAGGAGCCGGCACCGGTTTCAAACACACCGGTGGGAACAAGACCCGTAGCAGCCTCTGCAAATACCACAGCCTTTGCAATTTCGTCTCGGTCGATGACCAAGGAAAGCGCATTGCGAACGTTCTTATCGGCAAAGAGCTTCACAGCCTCGCCTTTCTTGTTGGCGATCAGTGCGTTCTGGTTCATGTAGCAAACGAACGTGGAGAGCGCATCGGTCACCTTTGCATTTTGTTTGAGATATTCCGCATCGGTGGAGCGCACCGAGTAGGGAATATCGCCAATGTAAAAGATATGTCCGTTCTTGTATTCCTTGATGATATCCTCATCGGACATGGAGCAATCTACCAAAATACGGTAAGGAGCCACAGAGGAATTGAGCGCATCCTTTTCGGCATTGCGGTAATAATAGGTGTTGCGCTCCAGATAGAAGTAGCTGAGTGTCTTGACCTGATATGCAGCCTCGCCGCCCTCGGGATTTCCTTTGGCGTCCAGTGCATAATCGTCCTTTGCGGTCTGTCCCTCTACGTTTGTGTAGTTGGTTCTACCGATCTTGAACGCACCGCTGGTTGCGATGGAGGACGCCTTTTTTGCCCAGTCGTCATCCTTCTTGACGTAGGATTCGGGCAGGGGAGCGGTTGCAAGAGAAGTCAGATTTCTACGGAATTGCTCGTAATCGATAGGACCCTCAAAGGTGACCTTCAAGAGCTTTTGCTCCAATGCTTCGGCACCAAGGTTGTCGATGCGTTCGTCACCTTCCTTGATGGCACGGGCATTCTTAATGTCAAAAAGGAGCGATGCAGCCTCAAAATCATTGTGAGGGTTCAAAAGGCGGTTCCAAGCGTACACCACGTCATCGGAGGTAACGGGAAGTCCCGTGCTCCAATTGGTGTCGTTAAGTGTGATCATCATGGCGTATTCGCCGTTTTCCTCGGTGATGTAGTAATCCTTTACCAAGGCGTTTTTGACGTTTCCACCCTCGTCAAGCGTAAAGAGCGTGTCAAAAAGCAGGCTGACCACGGCGGTAGCACCGCTGTTGTAATATGCCTTTGCAGGATCGAAATCATAGATTTCGTCGGTCAGATACATGGTGATGTAAGGTCCCTGATCGTCTCCGCCGCTGCTACAAGCGCAGAGAGAGGGGATCAACATCAGCACACACAAGGCAAGTGCAAAAATCCGTTTTAACATGGTGTGAAAACCTCCTCAAAAATGAAAAATCGGGTCAGGCTTCAAAAAAGCCCAATATGTACCTCTATATTATAAACTATTTCCTATCAAATTTCAATAGATTCCGAATTTTTTTAATGTATATTTTGTTAACTTTTTGATACAGTAAAGAATAAAAGAGCAAAAGGAAGGGGTCAGATCATGAAAAGCTATGCAAGGAGCGACCTGGCGTGCGAAAGCTTCCTGCCCGATGCGGGAGGCATCAAGGGAGCACAGTGGCAGGAAAGAAAGATCGGAAGCGTCACCGTTTCCACCTTGCGCATCAAAACCGAAACGGCAGAAAAGGAGCTCCAAAAGCCAAAGGGCACCTACGTTACCCTGGAATGCCCCAGGCTGGACCGATTGTCAAAGGAGGAGAGTGACGTGATCTCGCACCTGTTGGCAGGAGAGCTGCGGGGAATGGCGCAGGCGCTGACAAATAAAAAAACAGACAGCGAGTTCAGTGTTTTTGTAGCGGGACTTGGCAATGCGGATCTGACCGCCGATGCCATTGGTCCCAAGACTGTTTCAAAATTGACGGCGACCAGACACCTGAGAGAGCACGAGGCAGGAATTTACCGTGCGTTCGGCTGCTCTGCCGTTTCGGCATTGGCGCCGGGGGTGCTTGGGCAAACGGGGATCGAGACCTCGGAGCTGCTCAAGGGCGTGATCTCCCGTGTCAAGCCCGACCTTGTTTTGGTGATCGATGCCCTGGCGGCAAGATCCTGTGAGCGCCTCGCATCCACGGTGCAGCTCTCGGATACGGGGATCGAGCCCGGGGCAGGGGTGGGGAATCACCGCTCTGCCATTTCTCAAAGGACACTTGGCGTGCCCGTGATCGCATTGGGGATCCCCACCGTGGTTGATTCCGCTACGCTGGTGTACGATGCCCTCTGCAAAGCGGGGATACGGGAGATCGGAGACTCTCTTTCCCAAGTGCTCAACAACGGAAGGAGCTTTTTTGTTTCTCCAAAGGAAAGCGACGTTATCAGCGACAAGGCTGCGGCTCTGTTCGCTTATGCCGTCTCCTTAGCGTTTGCGGGTGAGCTTGCAGAGGGTTTTGGGGAATAATCACCGCCTGTCCCACATAGAATGGAAACAGTAAAATGAGGAAAGGCGGTAAAGAAAATGGATCCACATCCTGCAAAGCAAACGCAACCGGAGCGTGCCGAGCGCATCAGCCTGGCAGGTTACGTTTACAAGAAATCCCGATTTTTTGCGGTGTTTCTCATTTGCTGCGGTCTCATGATCGCAGGCTTTGCCATCAGCGGCGTGTGGCGGATCAACGGTAACGATTGGCTGCGGGATTGCGGTTCTTTCTTGCCGGACGGTCCACAGGGGACAGGTGAAGCAGAGGCAAGCGACAGTGAATCGACAGGAGAGGAGAGCACACCGGCTCTTTTAGAGGAGCAGATCCCCCAAGGGGCGGTCAAGGTCGTGAACGCCGACTTATGCGGGCAGTCGGGATTTTTCATCGACAATCAAACGTTGTACGATCCTAATCTTGAAGCCATCCTTTTGCAATCGGT
>JAFTMU010000071.1 GCA_017452215.1 Clostridia bacterium | reverse complement strand
CGCCCTCGTGCTCCTGACAGAGCACCCAACCAAGGAACGGCTCCCTGTGAAACCGATAGCGCTCGGTCCCCCCGTCCTGTACGATCCCCTCCTCCAAGAGCAAGGGGTATCTGGGAGCGTTTTGACCAATGCCTACCTCCAAGAGGTAGCGCTTGCCCTCGCACTCCGCCACCACGACTCGATGGCGTCGGACGGGGATCTCTGCCTCCCCCTTCAAAAAGCGGGCAAGATAGCTCTTGACCGAAAAACCAAGGGCGGAAAGCAGTGCTGCAAAGGCAGCGTTCAGCTCGAAGCAATAGCCGCCTCGGTGACGCAGCACCAGCTTTTCAAAAAGCGCCTCCCTGTCAAGAGAGAGCGGAATGCCGTTCAAAATATCCAAATTTTCATACGGAATGTGCAGGACGTGATTGCTTTGCAGTCGCCTCAAAAAGGCAAGACTTTTCTCCTGCTCCGTTTCGCACAGCCCAATACGGGCAAGATATGCGGCAGTATCCATTGGTTTCTCCTTGCTTGCGCCATAAAACTGCTCTGTGAAAAAGCGGTTTGGAATCGCAAAAACAGTTATCTACTTTTATTATATCACGCCGCCCTTTTTTTGTAAATGGAAAAAACGTATTTTTAGAGATTTTTTTCGCAAAAAGCACCAAATATTGCGCCCGACATCAAAAAAGTCCACCACCCCTTGGGGTGGTGGACAAAATTGATATGAAAATTACTGAGCGGAGATGACGAGATCAATCACGTCAGCATCCCAACCGCTGTTAACAGAAACCCAGAAATAGATGGTTTTGCCTGCGGCAAGGTCAAAGGAGTAAGAACCGGAGCCCTCAATGTAGTTTGCCCATTCTCTGTCCCAAGCACCCCAACCGTCGTTATAATACCAACCGTCGATCCATGCGTTGGTCTCGCTGTCAGCGGTAGAGAGCACGTAGGTGCCTGCCTCGGTTGCGGTATAGCCGATCACGTAGGTTCCATAAACATTTTCAATGTTTACAGTGTAAACACCGTCCTCGCCCATGATCGCATCGGCATAAACGCCTGCTGCGGGAGCGTCGCCGCCCTGATCGTCATCGCCGCCGTCAGCCTCCTGCAGAGTGATCACAACGTCGATCACGTCAGAAGTGCTATCGTTGCTGCTTACCCAGAAATAGATGGTCTCACCCTCAGCAAGATAGAAGGAGTAAGTGCCTTCACCCTCGATGTAGTTCATCTGTTCTCTATCCCAATCGCCCCAACCGTCATTGTAATACCAGCCGTCGATCCATGCATTGGTCTCACCGTCTGCGGTGGAGATCACGTAAGTACCTGCCACACTTGCAGTATATCCAATAACGTAGGGATCCCAAACGTCGGCATCAACATCTACGGAATAAACGCCGTCCTCGCCGGTGATCGCATCGTCATAAGCAGGACCTGCGGGAACGTCGTCGCCCCCGTCACCGCCATCGGCGACAGGCTCCAGAGTTGCGGGCATTCTCAAGCCGGGGCACTGGAAGGTAAGGTTATCCCAATAGTCAAAGGAGATAAGAATATCGCTGGTCTCCTCACCGTTCTTGTAGAACACAACGCCGCCGAATGCATTGATAGCATAGGTGTAGGTGCCGCTGTAAGTATTCATGTTGTTGTCAACCAACTCCAAAGTACCGGTAAAGCCCTCGGCATCGGGAGTAAAGGTCAGCTCGTACAAGCCCTGCATGGGGAAGTTCACAGCAAACTTACCGGCAAGCTTTGCGGCGGTGTTTGCCTGTGCATTGGGATCGATCAAGGTGATCACAACTTCAACCGCCTCGGAACCGTTGTTGATCAGAGTGATAATATCGAAGTAGTAGGTCGTCTCGGTGCCGGAAACGTAGTCCTCGCCTGCAACGGTCATGGCAACGTCTGCGTTCTCCCAACTCATGTAGTAGGTAGCAAAGTAACCGATGCCCTCCAAGCTGATATCGTATCCCTTGCCGGGAGCCAAGGAGACAGTGTTCTCACCGATCATGAGAGTTGCCTCGT
>JAFTMU010000070.1 GCA_017452215.1 Clostridia bacterium | reverse complement strand
TCCCCGATGCCGTTAAGGCTCAGGATCCACGCCGTCACCGTGGTTCCTACGTTTGCGCCCAGGATCACGTTGATGGCTTGCTTGAGGTTCATCAGCCCCGAGTTGACAAAGCCGACCACCATGACCGTGGTAGCCGAGGACCTTTGGATCACGGCGGTGACGCCAAGACCTGTCAAAAAGCCCGCTATCTTGCTGGTGGTCAGCTTCCCGAGCAGGGAGCGCAACGCTCCGCCGGCACGACGCTCCAAGGCTTCTCCCATAAGGTTCATGCCAAACAGGAACAGGCAAAGACCCAGGATCATTTCCAAGAGCTGAAAATTCGGATTGTCAAACAAAAATGAGAAAACAGCGTCCATTTTTTCCTCCGTAGTAATTGGGTAGTGTTTTCAGGGGCGAAAATCAATTTCCAAATCTCGCCATTTTATATTTTAACAGATAAAAAACAAGCTTTTTTGCCAAAAAGGTAAATAATATGTGAAAAAATTGTTTAAAATTGAATATTTATGCAGAAACGCATTCACATCAGCTGTTGCTCGTTGATCATCAGCTTGAATTGCAGCCCCAATTTTTCCGCCGCCTTGCGGCAAAGGATCATTCGGTCAAGAAAGATCTCAAAGTAATCCATCACCGAGCTGATGTGCGTGTCCACACGAAGCTTCAGCTTGATCAGGGTGCGTGCCTCGTTGATCTTCAACTCCGAGGAGAGCACCGAGTAATTGACACGGTCGTGGATATCAAAGGTGGAAATATCTGCATTGCGCACTCTCGTGCGACGTACGTCCGACTTGTCCGCAAGGATCAGAGCGGCGGCAACGGGATTCACGGGCACCCCCGTTCCTTCGTCATGATTTCCAATGGCAGTGGTGATCTTTGCGATCTCCGCAGAGGGAAAGCCCAGCTTGTCCAGAATGCGGAACGCCATCACGGCGCCGCTTTGGCTGTGCTCGATGCGGTTGACCAGATTTCCGATATCGTGCAGATATCCTGCAATGCGTGCAAGCTCTGCGTCTCGGTCGGAATACCCCAGGGCTGCAAGAATATAGCCTGCCTTTTCGGCAACCAGGGTCACGTGGGCAAAGCTGTGCTCGGTAAAGCCGAGGGACAGAAGGGAAGCGTCCGCCTCGGCAATATAGGTTTGAATATCCTCGTTTTGTTTGATTTGTTCGTACGTCATAGCATTCTCCTTTTTATTCAAACAATAGTATATCCCATCTTTCCGCCGTTTTCTTCTACGCACCGCAATTATTTTACCACGGTCTTCCCCGAAAGTCAATACTTTCCCTCTCCTCCCTTATAGGTGACTCATGAGCGCTCTGTTCTGAAAAAGCCGCATTCCTCGCCGTTTTTCTATAAAAAATCCAACGCCCAAATTCTTTTTGTGCAATGTATATAAAAAAATCAAAAATTTTTTGTCCTTTTTGAAAATTGACAAAAAGAGGCGGGCGTGCTATAATAAGGGTAACTCAGTGGAGCAGGAGTGCGCCGCTGAAAAAAAACAAAGGAGAAAGTACTTATGAAAATCAAAAACACAAGCAGAATCATCGCTTTTGCACTTGTTGTTATGATGATCGTTCCGCTCATCGGCGTTCCTGCCTTTGCAGCTGCGTACGAGGAGGAAGCTCGTTCCGTATATTATGACAACGATTTCGAAAGCTATGTTCTCGATGCAAAGACCGAAGAGGCAGATGACCCCGACGGTGATCCCAACGCACACGTGGTAGGCGCCGATGATTATTTCTCGGGCAACCCCAACAATGGTAAGGATCCGGCAATCAACAAGGTTGTTGCCAATCCTGATGGTGAGGGACTTGTGTTCCAGGTTCCTATGTGCGAAGAGAACAAGGATAACAACAATATCAAGGCAAAGGTCGACGAGATCTCCTGCGAGAACGTTGATTACGTTTTGGTTGAGAATGACGTTTATATTCCCTCCGGCACCACCGGTAGAGTTCAATGGCAGTACGGTAATGTCCACAGCGTTTGGACGTACATGTTCTACATCTATATGGATGCAGATACTACCGACGGTGAGACCGGTGCGGTAACCCCCGGTAAGGCGTATATCCACAGCTCTACGGGCTTAAACGCTGCCGTATCCTATGCCGGTAAGCTTCAACTTGCAAGAGACCAGTGGCACACCATCTCTTATTTGATGAATTTGGATAGCGGCTTGTTCAACCTGATGGTAGACGGTGAGCTGGCAGCAGCAGGCACCATCGGCGGATCTCAGAGTGAGATCACCTTGACGGCAGACGCTCTCCGCTTTGCAAAGTTGGATAAGGGTTCTCCCAATTTGAGCGGCTCTATCTACATTGATAACATGAGCGTCACCGTGGCAGAGGAAGGTCCCGTTCGTCCTCCTCTCTACGATAACGATTTCGAAGCAATCGATCTGTCCAAGCCCGACTACGACTACGATGGCGACGGTACCAACGATTCCCACGCAATGGTTGCAGCCGACGGCTTTAAGGCTAACCCCTCTAAGGGTAACGTTGCTGTTGCCGACCCCAAGGATGCTGATAACGTTGTTTGGAAGGTTCCTATGGGCGTTTCTAAGGACGGCGTTGACAACACCAACAACCTGAACCAATCTTTGGGTGTCAGCCCCTCTTACGCAGCATATCCTAATCTCCTCATTGAATTCGATCTCTATTTTTCTGCCGATGCAACCGGTCGTACGCAATATCAGTTTGTTACCACCGAAAGCGGTTGGGTAGTGCTCTTTAACATCGACGTTACGAATTCTAAGATCGTTCCCGGCTCCGGCTGGATGGCAACTGTGGGCAAGAGTCTGACTCTTTCCCGTGAGGAGTGGCATCGCCTTGGCTACGCTTTGAACATGGTTACCGGTGATTGGGAAATGTTCCTGGATAATGAGTTCGTTGCTTTCGGTAGCCTCGGTAAGAGCAACATTACCGTTAAGACCGGATACATCATCATGAATAAGGTAGAGACCGGTTATACCGGAAAAGGCTACATGATGCTGGATGACATCAAGGTAGGCGATGGAGTTAAGCCCGACGGTGCAACCGGTGGCGTAGATTCCTACGAGCCCTCTTGGTACAGCCAGAACTTTGATGAGTTCGCTGACGGCGAAAATATCAGCAAACTCTTCCCCAACCGTAAGGCATTCAACGGCACATATGAGGACTATTTCGTAGCAGACGTTGACGGCGACAAGGTTTGGAAGCGTG
>JAFTMU010000069.1 GCA_017452215.1 Clostridia bacterium | reverse complement strand
TCCGGCGTCTCCCACGCTGCCGTCCTGGAAGAGCAAGAGAACCTGGAGTGGCCCTGCGAGCTGTATCTGGAGGGCGCCGATCAGTACAGAGGCTGGTTCCAATCCTCGCTACTCACCGCTGTTGGCTCCCGTGGAGAGGCGCAAGCCCCCTATAAGACTGTCCTGACCCACGGTTGGGTGGTTGACGGAGAGGGCAAGGCGATGCACAAATCCTTGGGCAACGTCATCGTTCCCTCGGATATCGTGGCAAAATACGGCTCGGATCTGGTCCGCCTTTGGGTCGCCTCCTCCGATTACCGTGTGGACGTCCGTGTTTCCGACCTGATCTTCAAGCAGCTCTCCGACGCTTACCGCAAGATCCGTAACACCGTCCGTATCCTCATTGCCGACCTTAACGATTTCAACCCCGATACCGATGCCTTGGCATTTGACGATCTGTATGAGATCGACCGTTGGATCATTTCCGCAATGAATGAGCTGACCAAAACGGTCAAGACGGCGTACGATACCTACGAATTCCACGTGGCTTACCACGCCATCAACAATTTCTGCACCACCGAGCTTTCCAAGCTCTATATCGATATCACCAAGGACCGTGTCTATACCGACAAGAAGGACGGCAAGGGTCGCCGCAGTGCGCAGACCGCCATGTATTTCGTCCTCTCAGGTCTGGTAAGACTTCTCGCTCCCATCATCTCCTTCACTGCGGAGGAAATGTGGCAGGCGATCCCGCACAGCACCGCCGATCAAAAGGAGAGCGTATTCCTCAACGATATGCCCGTATACGAGGAGCGCCTGTCCTATCCCGAAGTGGCAGAGAAGTGGAATCGCCTCTTCCAGATGCGTGACGACGTGATGAAGGCGTTAGAGATCGCACGTGCCGATAAGCTGGTGGGCAAATCCCTGGAGGCAAAGATCACGCTTTATACCAAGGATGCCGAAATGCTTTCCCTCCTCGAGGGCTTTGGCAAGGAGCTCAACACCGTGTTCATCGTTTCGGGGGTCAAGCTGGAAAACAGCGATGCTCCCGAGGGTGCACACACCGATGGCGAGAGCGGCGTAGGAGTTCTCGTCGAGCCTGCCGACGGCTGCAAGTGCGACCGTTGCTGGAGCTATTCCACCGAGGGCGAGGCAGACGGCGAGGGAGGATTCCTCTGCGCCCGTTGCCGTGACATTCTCAAATAATCAAGAAAAGAAGGAACCCTTCCACGGAAGCGGTTCCTTCCTCTCCAATTTTTACAACTTTTTTGAAAGGAAGATCAATATGATCTTGATTTTTTCCATCATCGCAGGGGTTATCTGCCTGGATCAGCTTACCAAATGGCTCACAGTGCTTCTTCTGGAGTACGGCGAGACCTTTCCCTTGTGGCAGGGCGTGTTCCACTTTACCCATGAGCGAAACACGGGCATGGCGTTTGGCATGATGAAGGACCACCGCTGGGTGTTCATGGTGCTTTCCACCGTCGCCATCGTGGGGCTGTTGATTTATCTGATCCGCTTCCGACCTCAAAGCCGCTGGATGCAGGTGGCGCTCTCCATGATCGTGGGCGGCGGCATC
>JAFTMU010000068.1 GCA_017452215.1 Clostridia bacterium | reverse complement strand
TCGCCGCCAACGGGGTCGTAGGTGGTGTTGTAAAGCGCCTCATACTCAGCCGTAAAGGTCACATCTCCGTTACAGTTAGCGGGAACAGTCTTATCCCAGCCTGTAAAGACGTAATCAAACTTCTCATCGCTTGCCTTGGTGGGATCAGCAGGAGCGGTGATCGCCTGTCCCCAAGTCAGGGTCAGGGTCACGATCTCGCTGCCGTCCCAGTTCAGGAACTTCACGGTATAGGTTCTCTCGGTCTTTGTATAGATAGCCGTGTAGGTGGCAGTGCCGTTGCAAACGCCCGTATAACCGTTATCCCAGCCCGAGAAGGTGTAGGTGTAGTAGTCATCCGACTCCTTGACGAGACCCGATGGCGTCCACAATGAGTCGCCGTAATGATAGATCCCCGTGCCAAAAAGCTCTGTTCCGTCACTATCCAAGAAGGTAACCGTGTACTCTCTATACGTCTTGGTGTAGGTAGCCGTGTAGGTCACGCTTTCGCTTGCGGTGGTGGAAACGTCCTTATCCCAACCTGCAAAGGTGTAGGTGTAGGTGTCGTCCTGCGCTCTCGTGGGAGCAGCGGGAACTTCCACCGTAGCGCCCTGGGCGTAAACCTTCTCGCTGATCACTTCGCCGTCGTGGTCAACGAAGGTGATGGTGTAACCAACGTCTGCAATGGTCTTGCCGCCGTTGATGGACTGCCATGCGCTCTTGTTGAACACGTTGTCGATCAGGCTCTGTGCATCCTTGGAATCTGCATTGATGAACACGGGAACCTGATTGAATGCAACGGTCACGCTCACGGTCTTACCCGTAGAGTTGATCACCTCACCCGTCAGTGCGTTCACCCACTCGCCTGCGGGCAGATAAACGTCACGGGTCATGGTCTTGGTAATGGTAGGATCGGTGCTCGATGCCGCAAGATTTGCATAGTAGGTTGTGCTATTAGAGCTGTAAACCGCCGTGCTCTCCATAATGGGAGCAACCAGAATACCGTCACCCAGCATGAACTGGTCGTCCAGATCGTAAACGTTAGCGTCGCCCTGATAGTTGAACACCATGTGTCTCACAGCAGGCATGCCCGTGTCGCAAGCCTCCTCGGATACCTTCTGAATGTATCCCAAGAGATCATTGTGCAGAGCTGTGTAGGTCCTGGAGATGCCCTGTACCTGCGTGGTGAAATCCTGTACCATCAGCGTATCACCGTGGGTCTGAATGTTGGTGGTAAACGCCATGTATTGCAGGGCACGGGTAAAGATCTCACCCTCCCAGACTCTCACAGCGCCCTTGGAGGTCAGGATCTCTCCGGTCTCTACGCAATACAGCTTGTAGTTGTGATCCACGTCGGGACCCCAGGAGGTACCATAGTGGTAAGCGTATCCCGCCATATCCGTGGTCATAAAGGGCAAGCCGGAAACACCGGAGGAAAGCATTGCTCTGAGCTGCATGGAAAGAACACTGAATTCTCTGGTGTTATCTCCCGACCACATGTAGGGGTTGCGCTGAGAACCAATGCCGCCGCCTCTGGAAAGAACCACAAAATCGTTGCCGATCTGCTTCTGATCCATCAACTCATTTGCAGCCTTGTAGAACATGGAAATGAAGAAGGTAGGATATGCGTGGTGAATCTCATCTCCCTCCAGAATCGAATCGTTATAAGGGAGATACTCCAGGGTTGCGTTTTCAAGCAGAATCGAAGAAGAGGTCCCCAAGTCAGGATAGATACTGGAAGCAGGAGCTCCGTCAGCCGTGGTCGCCGCAGAAGTCAGACACAGCGTTTTGTACGTACCCTCGTCCAGAACGTTTTCGCAGAAGTCGATCTTCACGCCGTCAACACCCAGATCAATAAATCTCGACCAAACAGTGTTCATGTACCAATCCACTGCCTCGGGGTTGGTGATATCCAGATAACTCTGGGTATCGCTGCCCTGTGCGTCGGGGTTATCGGTATCACGTCTGGGCGTATGATAGGTGTAGAACTCGTTACCGCTTGCATCAATCACCTTTGCATGGAGCCAGTATTCGCTCTTGTAGCCGGGCATATTGCCGCCCATACCTGCAACGCCCATGTAGGTCATCGCCTTCATGGCGGGCTTGTAGTAGGTTTCTCCCTCCCATTCTACGTTACCCTCAAAGTGGATCCACTCGACCATCTCCTTGAGGTTCTTGTAGTTCTTTTGCGCTTCGGTGCTGCCGTTGGAGGTATTTTCAGTGTTGGCAGGCTCCAGAATGATCGCCGTAGGAGTCATACCCGCACGGATCATATCCATCACGATCTCCTTGACACCGTAGCCACCGGGGTTACCCTTAGGAGAGGTGCGGTAGAAGACGCCGTCCTGATAACGGTACGCACGGGAACCGCCCGAATAAAGGTAGCAGCCGTTGGTGTAGGAGCTTGGGTCTGTGTTGATCGCAAGGCTACCGTCGTACAGCTTTAAGGTGGTGTAGTTGGGAATATCGATCAAGCTGTTATAGACCTTTGTCTCGCCATCTACAGATTTGAAGTCGGGTGCGTAACGGCAAACCATCACGCCCTGCGCCCACTCCTCGGGAAGAGAAGCTGCGCCCGTCAGCTCGGTATATCCCTCCAGAGCATCGGTCATCTTGCCCGTTGCCCAGAAGTAGCAATCCATCAGATTGTTGTCCAGCACCACACACCACTGATCGGCATAGGCGTCGGTATCAAAATCAACGGTCATCACCTCATAACGGTTGATGTACATACCTGCTCCACGGGTGGTGGTAAAGAGAGGAATAGCAACGTAGGTACCCGTGTAGGTAAAGGTATCGGGGTCGAGTCTGTTTCCTCCTCTGCCGCCGTTGTAGGCGTCGGAGATGTTGATCCACATAGAGGTGCCTCTGCGGTTGAGTGCATCAAAACGCTCGCCGCCGCCGTAGATAGCTTCTCCTGCGGCAAGATTACCCTTCATGGTCACGGTATCCGCCGACGTGTCTGCCGAGATAGCGGTAATATCCTGACGAAGCGTACCGTCAGCAGAGTAGAATCGGATCAAGGATTGATTCTTATAGAGCAGCACGTAGGGATTGCCCTCGCCTGCCGTCAGCTTGGTGTAAGAGGAATTGGAATTGTCAACGGTCAGCGCCAGCGTGATATCGCTGTACTTCTCACCAAGATACTTGGCAAGCGCCTGTCCTGCTCCAATGTCGTCAAAGTGACTGTAACGAGCGCTGTCACCCGTGCTCTTCACCGCCTGCAAGCGCCAGCCGTCGGTGCCGTCAAAGGTAAAGCGGACAGCAACACCGTTTGCATTGGTAAAGAAGAACTCGTGAGAGCTATACTCCACGGCCTGCAAATGAGCTCCGTAAGTGCCGCCAACGTTGTTCGTGCCCTTGATAAAGCTATCCATCAGCTTCTGCGTGTCAGCGTTAAGTCTTTGATAGTAGCTCGTGGGAGTACCATTATAGTAGCAAAGCTTGCTTGCCACGTTCTGAATGCTATCGTAAGAGGTATTTACTTCGCTCGTGTAATCGTAGCTGTAAATATAGCGAGCCTCGCCGCTAAGGGTGGTCACCTT
>JAFTMU010000067.1 GCA_017452215.1 Clostridia bacterium | reverse complement strand
GATATCGGGGGCGAAGCGGTGGATTTGATCGTCATGGACGTTTCCTTTATTTCCGCCACCTACATTTTGCCTCGTTTTCCCGCTCTGTTGCGTGAGGGGGGAGAGGCGGTCTGCCTGATCAAGCCGCAGTTTGAGGTGGGAAAGACTATGCTTGGCAAGGGCGGTATCGTCAAGGACCGTGCGGCGCATCTGTATGCGATAGAGCGGGTTTTTGATTGTGCCAATGCCTGTGGGTTGTTTCCCGTGGGCTTGATCCCGTCTCCGATCCAAGGGGGCGACGGCAACCGTGAGTTTTTGGTTTATTTTCATAGCACAGCAGGTAAATTACCTGTGATCGATAAAGAAAAGATCCGTTCGGTGATCGACGGACCTTTGAGGAAGGAGTGATAACGGTGTTAAAGATCGCACTGATCACAAATTTTAATATCTCCGAAAAGGCGAGCGCCGCAGTGACCGTTGCAGATCGCTTGCTGACCCATGAGTGCGAGATTCTGATCGCCGCATTCAATAAGGAAAAGCTGTTGCGTATCCGTAAGCATCGCAACGAGTTCCGTTACTTACCCATGGAGTCTGTTTACAGCGAGGCGGATATCCTTGTTGTTCTCGGTGGCGACGGCAGTATTTTGGAGGCGGCACGGCGTGCCGCACACAGAGGAACGCCGATCTTAGGCATCAATCTTGGCAGACTCGGATACATGGCAGAATTGGAAATGGGAGATCTTGCTCTCCTCGACCGTCTCTTTACCAAGGAATATACGTTGGAAAAGAGATCTATGCTCCGTGTAGAGTTGTTTGCAGGAAACGAATTGCGTTCCTTCTCTTATGCGCTCAATGACGCCGTCATTTCCAACGGCTCGGTCTCCCGCATCATCGATCTGGAGCTTTCCGAGGGAGGGAACCGTGTGGCTACCTACCGTGCCGACGGCTTGATCATCTCCACCCCCACGGGCTCCACGGCATATTCCATGTCTGCGGGGGGCTCCATCGTCGACCCCCGTGTCCCGTGCGTTTGCGTTACCCCCGTATGTCCTCATTCCTTTACGGCACGTCCGCTGATTTTTGCCGATACTGCGGTTTTAGAGGTCCGCAACGTTTGCGTCCGTGAAAAAATGCTGTATCTGACCGTGGACGGACGTATGAATTTCGAGCTTTACCGCAATCAAACGGTTCGTATCTCCAAGTCGGATATGGGAACCTCACTGATCCGCTTGAAGCCGTGTAGCTTTTACAAAAAGCTCCACCAAAAAATGAGCAGTACCCAGATGGATTAAATAAGGAGACGGTACAGTATGAAAAGAAACAGACAAGAAAAAATGATGGAGCTGATCTCCAGATACGAGATAGATACCCAGGACGAATTGATCGCCCGCTTGCGGGAAAACGGCTATGACGTTACCCAAGCCACGGTCTCCCGTGATATCAGAGAGCTGAAGATCGCAAAGATCACCACAGGCAAGGGGACTTACCGCTACGTTCTTCCCAAGCAAATGGAAACGGGCAGCGGCATGAAATTCAATTCCTCCTTGATCGATTCCATCGTCACCGTGGACCACGCCGCCAACATCGTCGTGCTCAAAACCTATCCGGGACTTGCCAATGCCGTCGCCGTGGGGATCGATTCCATGAATATGCAGCAGATCTTGGGTTGCGTAGCGGGGGACGACACCATCATGGTGGTTTCCCGTGATGAGGAATGCGCAAAGATCATTGCAGACCGTTTTCACACCTTAATGAATAATATCTGAGTATGTTAACGTCACTGCACATCGAAAACATCGCCGTCATCCGACGGGCAGACGTGGAGCTTGATCGGGGCTTTTCCGCATTGACGGGAGAAACCGGAGCGGGAAAATCCATGATCATCGACAGCATCAATCTTTTGCTTGGAAACCGCCTCTCCCGTGAGATGATCCGCTCGGGAGAGAAAAGCGCTACCGTCAGCGCCGTGTTCGAGTTCCTTTCACAAGAGACCGTTGACCGTCTTTCCCAATTGGGCTTTTCCGTTCAGGACAACAGTCTGATGCTCCAACGCACCGTCAATAGAGAGGGGCGCTCCCAGACCCGTCTTGACGGACAGATCATTACACAGGCGGTACAAAGAGAGATTGCAGGAATGCTTGTCAGCATTCACGGTCAATCCGATAACCAAAAGCTTTTGCAAAAAAGCTCCCACCGCTCGCTTCTGGATACCTACGCCCAAACACAGGAGCTGCTCGAGGAATACCGCTCCGTTTATAAAACCCTCAAGGAACGTGAAAAGAAGCTTGCGGAGTACTCTCGGGACGAATCCGAAAAGATGCGTCTTGCAGAAATACTGAAATACCAAATTGAAGATATCCGATCTGCAAATTTGAAGGAGGGAGAGGAGGAAGCGCTGACACAGGAGCGTGACTGCCTTGCCAATTTAGAGCAGATCAACCGTCAGGCGCACCTTTCCTACCGAGCGCTCCGAGGTAGTGAAAAGGGAAGCGCTTACGATCTTTGCCGCCGTGCGCAAGCTGGGGTTTCTTCCTTGGCGGCAATGCTCCCACAGGCTGCTCCGCTTGTCGAACGCTTGGAGACAGTCCTTTGTGAGATCGATGATATTGCCGAATCTGCTCTTGCTTATGCCGACGAGGAGATCGCCGATCCCACCGAGCACATCGACCGCTTGGAGGGACGCTTGGAGCTGATCTCCAAGCTCAAACGCAAATACGGCACAAGCATCCGAGAGGTCTTGGAGTTTTGTCGCACGGCAGAAGAAAGGCTGGACGATCTGACCTTTTCCGAGGAGCATCGCAGTGCTTTGGAAAAGGAGATCAAAACGCTTACCTCACGGGCGGAACAGACAGCCGAAAAATTGACGCTTGTCCGTAAGCGTGCCGCAACGGAGATCAAGTCGCAGGTCACCGAGACCCTTGCTTTTCTGGATATGCCCAAGGTCCGCTTTGACATTGGCATTGCACCCTGTCCGCTCTCTGAGAGTGGTGCTGACGATATCGAATTTTTGATTGCCACCAACCCGGGAGAGCCCTTGCTTCCCATGATCCGTATTGCTTCCGGTGGTGAGCTTTCCCGCATCATGCTGGCACTGCGCTCAGTTCTGAACGATCGGGAGGGTGCCGACACTGTCATTTTCGATGAGATCGATACGGGTGTTTCGGGAAAGACAGCCCGAAAGGTTGGCATCAAGCTCTCTGAGATCGCAAGAAATACGCAGGTTCTGTGCGTCACTCACTCTGCGCAGATCGCATCCCTTGCCGATTCCCACTACCGTATCTCCAAGTCCGAAAGAGAGGGAAGAGCCGAAACCCACGTTCAGCTTCTTAATAAGGAGGAACGGGTAGAGGAGATCGCCCGCATCTTAGGCGGCATCAACGTTACCGATGCCCAACGCCAAGCGGCGACAGAGATGATCGAAGAATACCGATAAAGAAAAAGAGGCAATTTTATGCAAAAAACCAACGCCATGCGGCGCTTGGATGCCGCAAGGATCGCTTACGAGATCTTGACCTATACGGTGGATGAAAACGACCTTTCGGGCATTCACATCGCCGAGCAATTGCACTTTCCACCGGAGCAGATGTTCAAGACCCTGGTAGCCAAAGGAGATAAAACGGGCCCCCTGGTCTTTTGTATCCCCGTGGCAGAGGAGCTGGACCTGAAAACGGCGGCAGCGCTTACGGGAAACAAAAGGATCGAAATGGTCCACGTTAAGGATCTTTTGTCCTTGACGGGCTACGTTCGTGGGGGCTGCTCTCCCATTGGCATGAAAAAGACCTTTCCCACCTATGTGGATGAAAGCGCCCTTTCGTATGATCGCATTACGGTCAGCTCGGGCGCAAAAGGGGCACAGCTCCTCCTTGACCGAGAGGCTCTGTTGCAATTTATACAAGCAAAAACAGCTCCCTTAACTGTAAAATGATGAAAAATCGACCTTGAAACTCCGCTTCATATGTAGTATAATAATACAGTGATTCAAATTTGAAAGGATTTTGTATGCAGACCATGAAAAAGCGCATCGCCGAAAAAATCGTGCTCGGCGTTTGCGAGATCAATCAAGAAACCACCCTCAACGCCGCCGAGGTTGCGGCAATGCTGGAGTATCCCCCCGATCCCACCATGGGAGACCTTGCATTTCCTTGCTTTCGTTTGAGCAAGGTCCTGCGTCGCTCCCCCGTGCAGATCGCCGCAGCGCTCTGCGAGAGCCTGCGGGACGAATGTATTTCGGAGGTGGAGGCGGTCAGCGGATACCTCAATATCCGTCTTTCCAACGAATACCTGAGCAAAAATATCGTTTCCGAGATTCTGGAGCAAAAGGAAAAATACGGCTCCCAGACCTTTGGAAAGGGCAAAAAGGTGGTCCTGGATTATTCCTCCCCCAACGTAGCCAAGCCCTTCCACATCGGACACTTGGGTACCACTGTCATCGGTCACTCCCTGCGCAAGCTGCATGAGTTTGCGGGATATGAGTGCTACGGCATCAACTATCTGGGAGATTGGGGCACACAGTTTGGAAAGCTGATCGTCGCCTATCGCAAATGGGGAAGCCGTGAGGCAGTGGAAGAGGGCGGAATCGACAAGCTGGTGGAGCTTTACGTCCGCATCAATAACGAGATCAAGGGAGACCCCGAAAAGGGGATCCCCGAAAACCGTGAGCTTGCCGAGGAGTCCCGTAAGGAATTCCACAAGCTGGAGATGGGAGACGAGGAAAATCTGGAGCTTTGGAAGTGGTTCGTTGCCATCAGCTTGGAGGAATACAACCGTACCTACAAGCAGCTGGGCATCACCTTCGATTCCTACAAGGGCGAGAGCTTCTATACCGATAAAATGCCCGCACAGGTGCAAAAGCTGAGAGACATGGATCTGTTAAAGATCGACGACGGCGCATCCATCGTGGATCTTTCCGAGTACAATATGCCTCCGTGCCTGATCTTGAAGCGTGACGGCTCCACCCTGTATCCCACCCGTGACATTGCGGCGGCGGTATATCGCAAGGAGAATTATCATTTCGATAAGGCGATCTACGTTACCAGCGCCCAACAGTGCCTCCACTTTGCCCAGTGGTTCAAGGTAGTGGAAATGATGGGATACCCCTGGCACGATGAATTGGTGCACGTTCCTTACGGCACTGTTTCTCTCAACGGCGAAAAGCTTGCAACCCGTACAGGCAACGTGGTGCTCCTGAAGGATCTGTTCTCCTTGGCGATTGAAAAGGTCGCAGGCATCATGAACGAAAAGAATCCCAACCTGGAAAACAAGGAGGAGGTAGCCGAGGCGATCGGCGTGGGCGCCATCGTATTCTATTACCTCACCAACAACCGCATGAAGGATATCAACTTCGTCATGGAGGAGGCGCTCAGCTTCGAGGGAAATACCGGTCCCTACGTGCAATATACCTATGCCCGTGCTTGCTCTGT
>JAFTMU010000066.1 GCA_017452215.1 Clostridia bacterium | reverse complement strand
GTAACGGAGAGCAAGGATTTGAGTGTTGCTGCGACGAGTGCAACTACTTTTTGCTTTGTTTCCCTGAATTTGACCCCAAGAACGTAGAAGATCGGTCTCTGTGAGCCGTACTGTAAAGGGCGGTTTTGAAATTTAATAAAAAATAATACTTACCGACAGGAAATGAGGCTATCTCAAATTGCAAATTTGAGATAGCCTCTTGATTGTTTTCCTTATTTTAGTTTGGCAAGCGCTGCCTTGACGCCTGCAAGGTTCTCGGTGTATTTGGCAAGCTTTGCTCTCTCCGCATCCACAACGGCGGCGGGTGCCTTGGCTACAAAGCCCTCGTTGGAAAGCTTCTTCTCCAGGCGCTCGATCTCCCCTGCCAGCTTCTTTTCCTCGGCGGTGAGACGGGCTTTTTCCTTCTCGGTATCCACCAGCTCGGACAGAGGCAGGTAGACGGTTGCGGAATCGGTGATGATCTGCACTGCATTATCAGCGCTGACCACATCCTCGGGGAAGCTTTGCGCTACCTCTACGCCCGAGGCAGATGCCAGGCGGGCAAAGAAGGGATAGGTATTCTCGCCGAAGGATTCGGGATACGCCGTAGCAATATACACCTTTGCCTTACGGGAAGGTACCACGTTCATCTCGTTGCGGCGCAGGCGGATCGCCTTGATGGCAGAGATGACACGGTTGATCTCCAGGGACTCCTTGGGGAAGGAGAGCGCTTCATCTGCCTTGGGATACTTGGCGATAACGATGCTCTCGGCGTCACCCTCGTGGGGCAGAGCCTGATAGATCTCCTCGGTAATGAAGGGCATGAAGGGGTGCAAGAGCTTCAGTGTACCCGTAAGAACGTAGCAGAGCACGTTTTGCGCTACACGGTTGCCCTCGGTCTCCTTTTCGGACAGGCGGCTCTTGGTCAATTCAATGTACCAATCGCAGAAGATATCCCAGATGAAATCGTAGATGGCGCTGAGTGCCACACCGATCTCGTAGCGATCCAATGCTCCCGTAACGGTGGCAACGGTCTTGTTGTATTCGGTCAGGATCCATTTATCCTCTGCGGTGAGTGCTTCACTATTGGGAAGCTCCACACGGTCGATGGTCAGATTCATGCGCACGAAGCGGGAGGCGTTCCAAAGCTTGTTGGCAAAGTTACGTGCCGCTTCCATCTTCTCATCCGAGAAGCGCATATCGTTTCCGGGAGAATTACCCGTGGACAGGGCAAAGCGCAGAGCGTCGGCGCCGTATTGGTCGATGACCTCCAAGGGATCGATACCGTTGCCCAAGGATTTGGACATCTTTCTGCCCTGCGCGTCACGCACAAGACCGTGGATGAATACCGTGTCGAAGGGACGCTCGCCCATATGCTCCATGCCCGAGAAGATCATACGCGCGACCCAGAAGAAGATGATATCGTAGCCCGTGACCAGTACGCTCGTCGGATAGTAGCGCGCAAGGTCCGCGGTCTTGTCGGGCCAGCCCATCGTCGAGAAGGGCCAAAGTGCCGAGGAGAACCAGGTGTCAAGCACGTCCTCCTCCTGATGCACGGGCTTGCCGCACTTGGGACAGGTCTCGATATCCTCCTTGGATACCGTCATCTCGCCGCATGCGTCGCAATAGAAGGCGAGGATTCTGTGACCCCACCAAAGCTGACGGGAGATGCACCAATCGTGTACGTTTTCCATCCAGTTGGTGTAGGTC
>JAFTMU010000065.1 GCA_017452215.1 Clostridia bacterium | reverse complement strand
CCTTTTTCTGCTCCTTTTTCTCCAGCTTAAAGTTGGCGGTAAAGATTGCGTGAGGCTTGCCCATGTGAGAAGAAAGGATCACCTTGGCACCCTTTTCCATCAGATACTTGATGGTGGGAAGTGCACCGATGATTCTCTTGTCGGAGGTGATAACGCCATCCTTCATGGGAACATTGAAATCGCAACGGACAAATACCTTCTGCCCTGCCTTGATCTCAATATCTTCAATAGACTTTTTGTTGTAGGTCATTGTTTTCGTATCCTTTCAAAAAAAGATTTCAATTTTTGCTCATACGAATATATCATACCACATTTTGGGAAAATTATCAATAGGTTTGATAAAATTTTTCACCGACCAATTGACAAAACTTTCACATACAAAAAGCAGGCTGTTTTTGCATATTGCAAAAACAGCCACTCTTTATTACGTAATCAAGCTTCGTCATCCTCGTCGGGGTCGTCGGCAAAGACCTCGGCAAGGGTGTGATGCTGATGCTCTGCCTCGGGCTTGGGAGTGATGTCTCCCGCACGGGTCAGGGCGATCTTGGTCAGCATCGGGCCTATCAGCTCGTAGACCAACACGCCAAACAGGACGATGTTGCGCACCACCGAGCCATCCGCCAACAGATTTGCCGCAATGGCGGACATGCCGAGCGCTACACCTGCCTGCGGGAACAGGGTAACACCCAAATATTTGACGATAGAGGAGCTGCATCCCGACAGCTTTGCGCTGATCGCCGCTCCAAAGTACTTACCCAGAACACGTGCAAAAACGTACACAACGCCGATGAGGACGATGGTGGGCACGGCGAAAATGGTCAGATCCAATTCTGCACCGCTGAACACAAAGAACAAAATCAAAATGGGCATGGTCCATTTGTCGGTCTTTTCCATCAATTCGTCTGCACTGTCACAAATGTTGCAGAACAGGGTTCCCAGCATCATACACACCAGAAGGTTGGAAAAGGCAAGCTCCAGCACCTGCCCGTCGGGAAGTACGAACTCCCGCTCGATCTGCGCCAGGGCAACCGTGAGGAGCACAAAGGTGATGGTCAAGCAAAGACGCTTACTGTTGGATTTGAACAGGTTTTCCACCGCCGTCAGCAAAGCGCCCATCAAAGCGCCCAGAGCCAAGGAAAGAAGAACCTCCAAAAGCGGGTTGACCAAAAGCGAGATAACACCTACCGATCCGGCAGCTCCCTGCGCCAGGGTCTGTGCGATTCCCATGGAAACGGCAAAACAAACAAGACCTACGGCGTCGTCCAATGCGACCACAGGCAAAAGAAGGCTCGTCAAGGGGCCCTTTGCCTTATACTGCTTGACGACCATGATGGTCGCCGCAGGGGCGGTTGCGGTGGCAATAGCGCCCAAGGTGATTGCCACGGAGAGAGGCAGAACCTCCTCGCCCAAAATGAAGTGGAGAGCGATCAGGATCCCGTCCACCACGACCATGGTAAACAGCGCCTGGAAGCAACCAACGAACGCCGCTTGCTTTCCCGTTTTTTTCAAGGAGGAAAGCTTGAACTCGGTACCGATGGCAAAGGCGATAAAGCCCAAAGCAACGTCCTGCACGATGACGGAGGTTGCCTTCATTGCTTCAACGTTGGAGAAAATACCCGTGATCCCAAGCAAGCCAAGGCAGTAGGGGCCTATGAGAACGCCTGCGATCAGATATCCCGTAACTGCGGGCAATTTGAGGGGCTTGACGATACGGGAGAGAAACAATCCCATAAAAAGCGCCAAAGCCAGGCTAAACAAGACCTCGGAGCTTCCGCCCTCGGAAAAAAGATCCTTTAACATGATAACGTACACCTTCTTTTCTTCTTTTATACATCAAACATGCAACATTATACTATCTTTTTTTCCTATTGTCAAGGGATTTTTTGCTTTTCCCAAAAAAGAATTTGGACTGCTTCAAGTCCTCAAGAATAAGGGGAGAGGTCCCAATGCGGTTGCATTGGATCCTCTCCCCCGTTGCACGTTTTAGGGTGCGGTATTATTCATCGTACCGATACATGGGATCGGTGTCCTCCGCTGCCTCGTCGGGCTCATACACGGGCGCCTCAAAGACAGGCTCCTCGGTGTATTCCTCCTCGGCGTAAGAGAGTTCCTCGACAGGAGCTTCCTCGGGAGCTGCTTCGTCGCTGTAAAACTCCTGAACGTAGGCGTCCTCGAAGCTGCCCTCGTCGTAGGGCTCCTCCTCCACGTAATCGCTTGCATAAGCCTCCGTGTCGGCATCAATCAGGTCCTGATCCTGCACCTTGGAGTTACCCATCATGGCGTCATAAGACTCGTCAAAGTCATCCTCCAACGAAAAGTCTTCTGCCACCGCTTCACCGAGAGGCTGCTCGTCGGCATATTCCTCGGTGTATTCGTTGGCATATTCGTCGGTGTACTCCTCGGTGGCGTACTCCTCGTCATAGGGGCGATCGTCCCATGTGGATTCTTCGTCGTAGGGATCCGTCTCGGTCTCCTCTGACAATTGCTCCGTCTCCCCTGCCTCATCCTCGGGCAAGGAGTAGTAGGGATTGGCGGCGGGCTCAATGAAATCCTCACCAAACGTCTCCGCCGCCTCCTCGTCTTCTGTGGCATATGCTTCCTCGGCATACACTTCCTCGGCGGTAGGTTCTGCATCGTCGTATGCTGCAAAGGGATCGTCTGCGTAAGGATCGCTCTCCTCTGCCTTCTGCTCCGCATCTTCGTTTCCGTAAAGGAATGCGGCGATGCGAGCCTCCTCGCTATCCTCCACAGGCTGCTCCTCTACGGGTTGCAGGGGCTCGGTTTCGGCGGCAGAATAAGCGTTGTTATCACTTTGCGCTGCCTCCTCGTCGGTAGGCTCTTGCTTTTTCTTTTTGCCCAGGTGGATGATATCGGATTTCAGAAGCAGGATCATCAGAATGACCTGCAACAGGATCACTGCCGCACCCATGAGCAATGCCAGCGTCTCACCGCCCACAGGCAGGAAATGAACTGCCAGGAATGCGGGAAGCATGAAGCTGTAATGCTTGGCGTCGGTGATCTTCTTTTTGGCATTGAAGCGTGTGATCATGATAACTGCAATGGCGATGATCTGGCAAGCAAGGATCGCTCCCAGAGCGATGATGATCGCTGTCAGGTCTACGGTAGAATCGGCAAGGATCACGAAATCTCCGACCTTGTCGGTCTCGAATACGATCTCGTTTCCTTCAATGCGGGATTCGATATACTCCACGGTGATGCCGTTTGCCGTTTCCACGTAGTAAGCGATCTGCAAGCCCGTATAATTCTGCAAATCTGCGGGGATCGTCAAGCGAATGGTGAATACGTCCTCTGCATCGGGCGCAGTGACACTCTCCAGCTTGAACTTATAAGCAGCAACGACCTCCAGGGTTTTGAGAAGCTCAACGTTGCCTCTGATCACGCCGCCCGAGCGAATTGCCTCCTGAACGGAATGCTTCAAGGCTTCGATATCGTTCAAGCGAATCAAGGTCAGCTTGCTCTCCTGAGAAAGTCCCAGCTTGCTGATGAGCTGAATGATATGGTTGACGTCGTAGCGGTAGGTGACGGGGATCATTTCCATGCTCACCATGGTGGTTTCAAAGATCTGTCGGATCTCTTCCTCGGTGGTTCCTGCGGTAATGCCCGTTACGGCGTTGGCGCAGAGATCCTTCAAGGCTTGCTGATGCGCCTCTGTAAATGCGCCCGAAGCCAAGCACTCCTTCAGGAATGCCTCCAAGGCTGCGATCTTTGCATCCTGGGATTGGGCAAAGACAAGCTGCTCGTTTTTGATCCGGTTGATCAGATTTTCCACGTCCTGATAGAAGGTATCGGGCAGAGGCTGTTGGCTTGCCCATTGGTTGATCTGATCGATCGCTCCCTGGATCAGTGCAGAGGTGATATCACCGTCGCTCTCACCGATCAAGGAATTGAGATCGTCCACCGTTTCGTCCACGTAGTCCTTCGTAGGCGTGTAATAGGGGTTTCGAGTGATATAGATCTGTCCGTGCGGGGCATCTGCCGTTGCCTTTGTACGGATAAAGATATAATATGCGGTACCCGGTTGGAGATCGGCAAAGGTGTAAACGCCTGTGCCGTTAGAGAACCACTGGGTGATGGTTGTGGGATCGTTGGTACGGGAAATGGCAAATTCGTACACGTAAGACAGACCGTCGTACATATACACCGTCAGCTTGCGGTCATCGGTATCGTCAATACGGTCCAATTCCACCTCGGGACGGGGAGACTCGGGACGTGCTACAATGGCAACCGTTACAGGGGAGCTATCCGCATGCACCACTCCGTCGCCCTTGTAAACGATGGAAACGGTCTTGCCGAAATATTCCTCGGGGATCACAAAAGCATCGGCTCTTTCACCGTTGATTCTGATCGCTCCGTTTTGCAGGCTGACAAGGATATCCTCCATGCCCTGCACGGAGAGGACGTACTCACCGTCGGCAGCAAAATTCAATACTGCGTTCTCGGGCAAGTAATCGGGGGTTACGGCAGGAACAACTGCAACGGGAAGAATGGTTGCCGTCACTGTCATGTCCGCAGCGCCTATCACAAGGGATGCGGAGGTATAGGCAGTGGTGTGGACCACCGAGGTGCCGTTCCACTTGACCAGCTTATAGCACTCGGGCATGGTAAATGCCACGGTGAATGAGGTATCGTAAGGCAGTGATACGGGAGCATCAGTGTAGGAAT
>JAFTMU010000064.1 GCA_017452215.1 Clostridia bacterium | reverse complement strand
GACAAGCTTGTTCCCGGTTGTAAAGTGAAATGTTTTGCCTTCGCAAAACGTGAAATAATATCCTGCCGGACATTGTGAAATACCTTGCTTCGCTCGATGTGAAATGAAATTTGCCCACGTTCGCTTAGCGAACATTTCACATTTGCGAAGCAAATATTTCACCGCAAAGCGATTTCACTTGCCCGAATGGGCAAATTTCGTTATGGGCGTACTCGAAAACTGTGTTTTCGTGCACGCCCATTTGATGGCGCCCACTTTTTTTGCAAAATATATTTACAAAATCCGCAAAAATGTGTATAATAATAAATAGATCATATCTGCGGAGGATACGCATGAAAAAAGAGAAAAACCAAAGAGGTATCTTTGCAAAAATCAGAGGTGCCCAGCGTCGGGTGGCGCACCTGATCGTTGATACACAAAAGGAATTTAAGGAGACCGTTGCCGCCGTCAGGGAGCGTGACCCTGCCGCTCGAAGCACAGCGGAGATCCTGTTGCTTTATTCGGGTGTGCACGCCATTATGGCGCACCGCATGGCGCACCGCCTGCAATTGAAAAACCATTACTTTGCCGCCCGTGCCATCAGCCAGACGGCAAGACATTTTACGGGCATTGAGATCCACCCGGGAGCCACCATCGGCAAAAACTTTTTCATTGACCACGGAAGCGGCGTGGTCATCGGCGAGACCGCCGAGATCGGAGACAACTGCACCCTGTACCAGGGCGTGACCCTGGGAGGAACGGGAAAGGATATCGGCAAGCGCCATCCCACCCTGGGAGATAACGTCATGGTCGGGGCAGGCGCCAAGGTGCTGGGACCCATGAAGGTGGGCTCCAACAGTAAGATCGCCGCCAACGCAGTGGTTCTTCATGAGGTGCCGGACAACAGTACCGCCGTGGGCATTCCTGCCCGTGTGGTGCGCCGTGACGGCGTGCGGGTACAAAATGACCTGGACCAGATTCACATTCCCGACCCCGTAGCCCAGCAGCTCAGCCGCATGGAGCAGACCATCGAGAGCCTGCGTCGTGAATTGGAAGCGTTGAAGGCAGAGCAAGCCCTGACTGATGAAACGAAGAAGGAAGAAGAAAAATGAGTGAGAAAAAGCAAGGATGCTTTATCGTTTTCGAGGGCATCGACGGAGCGGGAAAGACCACCCAGATCCGACTTTTAGAGGAACGGCTGCACCAAGAGGGCAGACGTGTTTATACCACTGCCGAGCCCACCGAATCGGTCACGGGAGGGCTGTTGCGTGACGCTTTGGGCGGTGTCAGTCGGCGCAGTGCTTGCGAAATGGCGGCACTGTTCGTGCTGGACCGTACCTTCCACAACGTCAATCCCGTCAACGGTATTCAAAAAATGCTCGCCGACGGCTACGACGTCATCAGCGACCGCTACTACTATTCCTCCATGGCGTACCAGGGAAGCGAAACGGATTTTGATTGGGTCAGAGATATGAATTTGAACTGTCCCGAGATCCGCCGCCCCGATCTGTGCATCTTCTTGGATCTGACCCCCGAGGAGAGCATGGCTCGCATTGACGGCAGCCGTGCCACCCATGAGATCTATGAGAACCGTGAGCGTCTGGAAGCCGTACGCAAGCAGTTTTTCCGTGCCTTCGAAGCTCTTGGGGACAAGGAGCAAGTCTGCATAGTGAACGCCTACCGTCCCATTGAACAGATCCACGAGGAGATCGCAGGTCTTGTTCTTGACCACATCAAAGCAAAGGAAGAAAACCAATGAAGCAACGTGAAAAGCTTTCCTCTCGTCTGGGCTTTATCCTGCTCTCGGCAGGATGCGCCATCGGCATTGGAAACGTGTATCGCTTTCCCATTATCACAGGCAGCTACGGCGGAGCGATATTTGTACTGATCTATATCGGCTTTTTGATCCTTCTGGGACTTCCCGCCATGACGGCGGAGTTCGCTGTGGGGCGTGCATCGCAAAGGAGCATTGCTACCTCCTTTGAGGCATTGGAGAGACCGGGACAAAAGTGGCACCTGATGAAATATTTCGGCATCGCAGGCAACTATCTGCTCATGATGTGCTATACCACCATCTCGGGCTGGATGCTGATCTACTTCTTTCAATATCTGAGTGGCTCCATTACCTCGGTGCCTGCCACCGAGCTTGGAGGAGTGTTCCAATCGGTCTGCGATAACGTGTGGATGGTTCTTGCAGGCACGGTGGCAGTCATCGTGGTCTGCTTTCTGATCTGCTCTCTGGGACTCCAAAAGGGCGTGGAAAAGATCACCAAGGGTATGATGCTGGCTCTGTTTGTGCTGATGCTGGGACTTGTGATCTATTCTCTGACCCTGTCGGGCGCAGGAGAGGGCTTGCAGTTCTATCTGATCCCCTCCTTTGAGAATATGGAAAAGGCAGGGATCTGGAAGGTTATTTCCGCCGCCATGGGACAAGCCTTCTTTACGTTGAGCATCGGCATTGGAAGCATTGCTATTTTCGGCAGTTACATCGGCAAGGAACGCCGATTGCTTGGTGAGGCGGTCACCGTTGTTTCTCTGGATACCTCCGTGGCGCTGATGGCGGGATTGATCATTTTCCCGGCTTGCTTCACCTACGTGGGCGGCGTTCCCGCAGATGCCGAGGCGCAAGGACCCCTGTTCCTCTTTACCACCCTTTCCGCTATTTTCAACGCCATGCCCATGGGGTGGCTGATAGGCGCACTGTTTTTCCTGTTTATGACCTTTGCGGCGGTTTCCACGGTCATCGCCGTGTTCGAGAACATCATCTCGTTCTGGTTGGAGCTGACCCCCTTGAAGCGCAGCACCGTGGCACTGATCAATATCGGCTTGATGATCCTGCTCTCTCTTCCTTGCGTGCTTGGATTGAACGTTTGGAGCGGCGTGCAGATCTTCGGCATGAGCATCATGGATCTGGAGGATTTCATCGTTTCCAAATTGATGCTTCCCATCGGAACCTTGATCTACGTGATCTTCTGCACCTCCCGCTACGGTTGGGGCTGGAAGAACTATATCACCGAGGTCAATACCGGCGATAAGGGCTTGGCAATGCCTCGATGGATCCGCCCTTATATGAGCTTCGTTCTCCCCGTGATCATTCTGCTGGTCTTGGCAATCACCTTTTTGCCAATATAGAATCTAAAATAGAAAATACACCTCGCCCTTCGGTACGAGAAGCTGGAATGGGCGGGGTGCTTTTTTATTCACGTATAATTTCTCCCTATTCCGTCATACTATTCCTGTCTCTTTTTTTGAGAGGAGGGAAAACGGAATGAATAAAAGCAAGCAAAAAACCATGTTGATCGTTCTTTCATCGGTTGGCGGAGCGGCGGCGATTGGGGCGATGGCAGTCACCCTGTGGAACAGCCGTCAATTCCGTGCCATGAGAGCCGTACGCCGTACCAACGCCATTTTGCACCGAGTGGGGAACGCCCTGTGCAAGATCTCCGAGGCAACCGAGGGGATATAAGGTTAGCATTGTGTCCTTAGGGACACAATGCTACTAAGTTTGCCCATTCGGGCAAGTGAAGTTTACTGCGTAAGTGAAGTTATCCTGCGGATAGTGAAGTTTTGCCTGTGGCAAAGTGGGCAAACTTAACTTCACTCGTGCATTAGCACGAACTTCACTGCAAAGCAACTTCACTTTCGCATCAGCGAAAACTTCACTAAATTTGCATTTGTTTCCAAAAATGCAGAGTTTCGTATGCCTTAATTAAAGACAACAACCCAAATTCTGTCTGTTTGTAAACAAATAGGTATGCACCAACTAAGGCTCCCTTGTGTAAAGGGAGCTCCGCCGTAGGCGGTGAGGGATTGTTTCCACGCTAAACCTAACTTTTATAATCCCTCCGTCACGCTAATGCGTGCCACCTCCCTTTACACAAGGGAGGCATTTTTCTACCTCCCGGAAAGTAATTGCATAGGCTTTTGATATGCTAATGTCAAAAGTGCCTTTGCGTTGATTTGG
>JAFTMU010000063.1 GCA_017452215.1 Clostridia bacterium | reverse complement strand
TACGATAATGATCGCATCGGTTGCCTTCTCCTTCAAGGAAGCAACGGTGTTGCCGTACTTGGCAACGTCAGCCTTTGCGGCAATGGCAACCTGCTTGTTTGCAAGGTAAGGGAGAGAGATCTCCATTTCTGCCTCTCTGGTGGGGGTAATGGTCATACCGTTCCATACCAGATCAATGGTACCGTTCTCCAAAAGGGTCTCCTTCTGGTTCCAATCGATCACAACGAATTCGATCTCTACCTCTGCATCGTATGTATCGTTGAGATACTCCACCACAGCCTTTGCAAGATCGATATCAAAGCCGATGAGCTTGGCATCCTCGCCGTCGCCGTCGTCATATGCGATGGGAGCAAACTTGGTGTAGCCGATGATCAGCTTTTTAGCGGTAACGATGTCGTTCCAGGAGCTGTCGGTTGCCTCTGCCTTGGGGTTAGCGGTATCGGCATCGATCAAAAGCTCGGTGGCAAGACCGTACTCGGTTGCGATCTCCGTATAATCGGTATCAGCCAGAGCGATCATCGCCTCGTTGATCTTACCGATCAGAGCCGCATTGCCCTTCTTTGCGGCAATACCGTATTTTTCTTCTGCAAGAACAATACCGGGAAGGATCTGATAGTCCTTGAATTCCTGGGTATCGTTCATGTAATAGCCTGCCATTACCGAGTCGATCACGGCAATGTCGGCGTCACCCTTAATTAGACCGTTGAGGGCATCCAGCTGCGAGCCTACGGCAAGCAGCTCTTTTCCGAAGTTCAGCTTCTGTTCCCCGCCTGCGCAGGAGGAAAGCATAGCAACACTGCCCACAAGCAGGATCAGCGCCATAGAAAGTGCAATGAGTTTTTTCATGATAAAATCTCCTTTGTTTTTATTGCTTTACCATTTTACCATACTAAAGTGTCCTTGTCAATACCCATTTTTCATTTTTTTCAATATTTTTTGCCGCAGGAGCATTTTCCACTCCTGCGGCAATGGTTAAGCGAGATATTTCTTCAAATATTTGCCCGTATAGGAGCGCTCGTTCTGCGCTACCTCCTCGGGCGTTCCTTGGGCTATCAGCGTGCCTCCGCCGTCGCCTCCCTCGGGGCCAAGATCAATGATGTGGTCGGCGCATTTGATCACGTCCAGATTATGCTCGATGACCAAAACCGAGTTACCCGCATCACACAGACGCTGCAAGACCTCCAACAGCTTTGCCACGTCGGCAGTGTGAAGTCCCGTGGTAGGCTCGTCCAGAATATAAAAGGTGCGTCCCGTGGCACGCTTGGAAAGCTCGGTGGCAAGCTTGACTCTTTGCGCTTCCCCTCCCGAAATGGTAGTGGCAGGCTGACCGATCTTGATATATCCAAGACCCACGTCAAAGAGGGTTTTCAGCTTGCGCTCGATGGCGGGAAGCCCCTCAAAAAAGTGGAGCCCTTCCTCCACGGTCATTTCCAGCACCTCGTAAATATTCTTTCCTTTATAATGCACGTCCTGGGTGTCACGGTTGTAGCGCTTCCCTTTACATACGTCACAGGTCACGTAAACGTCGGGCAAAAAGTGCATCTCGATCTTCTTCACGCCGTCCCCCTCGCAGGCCTCACAGCGCCCGCCCTTGACATTAAAGGAAAAGCGTCCGGGGCCGTAGCCCTTTGCCTTGGCATCCTTGGTTTGCGCAAAGAGATTGCGGATATCGGTAAACAGACCCGTGTAGGTAGCAGGGTTGGAGCTGGGCATTCGCCCGATAGGACTTTGATCAATGGCGATCACCTTGTCCAGGTGCTCGATCCCCTCCACGGCAGTATGCTTTCCGGGGTAAGTGATGGCACGGTTGAGCTTTTCCGCCAATACGGGGTGCAAAATTCCGTTGACCAAAGAGGATTTTCCGGAGCCGGAAACACCTGTCACACAAACGAAGCACCCCAGCGGGATCTCCACGTCGATCCCCTTGAGATTGTTCTGTCTCGCTCCCACGATCTTAATGCTCTTTCCGTTCCCCTGTCGCCGCTCCTTGGGCACGTCAATGCGTTTGCGGCGGGAAAGATAAGCGCCCGTAATGGATTTGGGATCCCGCATGATCTCCTCGGGCGTGCCCTGCGCAACGATCTCACCGCCGTGAATACCTGCCCCGGGACCGATGTCAAGAATGTAATCCGCATTCTCCATGGTTTCCTCGTCGTGCTCCACCACAATGACCGTATTTCCAAGATCCCGCAAACGCTTCAATGTTGCAATGAGCTTGGAATTGTCTCTTTGATGCAATCCGATGCTGGGTTCGTCAAGAATGTAAAGAACTCCAACCAAGGAGGAGCCGATCTGCGTTGCCAAGCGAATTCGCTGCGCCTCACCGCCCGAAAGCGTCCCCGCCTTGCGGGAAAGGGTCAGATAATTGAGCCCCACGCTGACCAAGAAGCCAAGCCTTGCACGGATCTCCTTTAAGATCTCGGCGGCGATCTTCGCTTCCGTGTCCGTCAGCTCCAAGCGGTTGACGAAATCCAATGCATTCTCCACCGAAAGGGAGCAAAGCTCGTGAATATTCAAGCCTCCCACGGTCACGGCAAGCACGTTCTGGGAAAGCCGCTGACCGTGACATACGGGACAGGGTGCTTCCTCAATAAACTGCGAATAATACTCATTTCCGTACATCTGCATACGGTTTTCGATCATGGGAACAATGCCCTCGAATTTGGCAAGCTGATGATGGTCCTGCTTGCCAAACCAACGGTGCACCTCGTATTTTTCCTCCCCCGTGCCGTAAAGCAAAAGCTTGTATTGCTCCTCTGTAAAATCCTTGATGGGCGTATCCATTCCAAAGCCGAATCGCTTTCCCACGGCGGCAAACAGAGGGCCGTTCCAGCTCTCCTCCTCCAAGGATTTAAAGCCGTTGACGGCAATCGCCCCCTCCGAAAGAGAAAGCTCCTTGTTGGGGATCAAGCGTTCCACCGCAATGCTTTGAAGATCTCCAAGACCTGCGCAATGAGCGCAAGCGCCCGTGGGATTGTTAAAGGAAAACATCCGAGGCTCCAATTCCCCAAAGGAAATGCCGTGCTCCTCGCAGGCATAGTTTTGGGAAAACTCCAATTCCTTGGCTTCCCCTTCACGGGGCACGGTCACTACCGTCAAATGTCCGTCGGCAGCGCCAAGAGCATTTTCCACGGAATCGGACAGGCGGGATTCGATCCCCTCCCGCATGACCAAACGGTCCACAATAATATCCACGTCATGCTTTTTATTTTTATCCAGCTTGATCTCCTCCGAGAGATCGTACATATTTCCGTCCACACGCACACGGACGTATCCCCGCTTGCGGGCATCGGCAAACACCTTTTCGTGCATCCCCTTTTGAGAGCGCACCACAGGGGCAAGGATCATGAACCGCTCCCCCTCGGGAAAGGTCATAATGCGGTCAATGATCTGATCGGTGGTCTGCTGCCTGATCTCCTTGCCGCAGATGGGACAGTGCGGAATACCGATACGTGCGTACAAAAGCCGCAGATAATCGTAGATCTCGGTCACCGTTCCGACAGTAGAGCGTGGATTCTTGGACGTGGTTTTTTGATCGATGGAAATGGACGGAGAAAGCCCCTCAATGGAATCCAGATCCGGCTTGTCCAATTGCCCGAGAAACATACGGGCATAGGAGGACAGGGACTCCACAAAGCGGCGGTGTCCCTCGGCATAAATGGTATCAAAGGCAAGGGAGGATTTTCCCGAGCCCGAAAGTCCCGTCAGAATCACCAGCTTATCTCTTGGGATCGTGACGTCAATATTTTTCAAGTTGTGTACCCGAACCCCTCGGATGGAAATTTGATTGGGCATAAAAACTCCTGTTCTTTTCAAAAAATAGCCTAAAAGTCGTCAATAACGCACTACGTCCTTCAAAAATGCCTGGGAGAATCGATTTTTCCCTCCCTGAGCTTTTTGATCTCGTCACGCAAAAACGCAGCCTTTTCAAACTCAAGATGCTGCGCCGCCGAGCGCATCTCGGCAGTCATCTCTGCAATCAGCTTCTCCCGCTCGGTCTTGGTCAGCTTGCGGTCGGTATTCCCCCGTCCCTTGCCCTTTTGCTTTGCGGCACGGTCCTCGGTAGCTCCTACCTCAATCACATCACGAATGCCCTTGACCACCGTCTTGGGAACGATACCGTGGGTTTGGTTATAGGCATCCTGGATCGAGCGGCGGCGGTTGGTCTCCGTGATGGCTCCACGCATGGAACGTGTAATGCTGTCCGCATACATGATCACCTTACCCGAGGCGTTTCTCGCCGCACGGCCAATGGTCTGTATTAAGGAACGCTCCGCTCTGAGGAACCCTTCCTTATCCGCATCCAGGATCGCCACCAGGGAGACTTCGGGAATGTCCAAGCCCTCACGCAAGAGGTTGATCCCCACCAGCACGTCAAAAACGCCGAGGCGCAGATCTCTGATGATCTCGATCCGCTCCATGGTCTCCACGTTGAAGTGGATATAGCGGACCTTGATCCCGTTGTTTTCAAAATATTCGGTCAGATCCTCCGCCATCTTTTTGGTCAGCGTGGTCACAAGAACACGCTCCCCCCTCTCTGTCCGTGTGCGGATCTCTCCCATCAGGTCATCCACCTGCCCCTCGATGGGACGAACCTCCACTTCGGGATCAAGAAGGCCCGTGGGACGAATGATCTGCTCCACCACCGCCGTGGCGTTCTCCTCCTCGTAGTCTCCCGGCGTAGCGCTGACAAACACCGCCTGATGGATGCTCTCCTCAAATTCGGGGAAATAAAGGGGGCGGTTATCGTAAGCCGAGGGCAAACGAAAGCCGTAATCCACCAGATTTTTCTTTCTTGCCGTGTCCCCTCCGCTCATTCCCCGCACTTGCGGAATGGTCACGTGGGATTCGTCAATAAACATGATATAGTCCTCGGGGAAATAATCCAGAAGCGTAAAGGGCGTCGCCCCGGGTTCTCTGCCCGAGAGCACACGGGAATAGTTCTCCACTCCCGAGCAAAAGCCGATCTCCCGCAGCATTTCCAGGTCATATTTGACCCTTTCTCTGATACGCTGCGCCTCGATAAGCTTGTTCTCGGCTTCAAAAAACGCCGCACGCTCCTGCATCTCCCGCTCGATCTGCGCCAATGCCGCCTCCCGCTTCTCATCCGAAACGGCATAGTGAGTGGCAGGATAGATAGATGCATAGGAAAGCAGACGCTTCAATTCTCCCGTGACAATGTTGATCTCCGAGACCCGATCGATCTCGTCTCCAAAGAACTCAATGCGCAATGCGCTTTCACTCATATTTGCGGGAATGATCTCTACCGTATCACCGTTGACACGGAAGCAGTCTCTTTTTAATTCAAAATCGTTGCGATTGTAGCTGTTGGCAACCAGCTTACGGATAAAGATATCACGGCTGATCTGCATTCCGGGGCGAACGGAGAGCACAAGTCCCTCGTATTCGCTGGGATCTCCCAAGGAATAGATGCAGGAGACCGATGCCACGATGATCACGTCCCGTCTCTCAAACAGAGCGCTGGTGGCGCTGTGCCGCAGACGGTCGATCTCATCGTTGATCAAGGCGTCCTTTTCAATGTACATATCCTTGCCGGGAATATACGCCTCGGGCTGATAGTAGTC
>JAFTMU010000062.1 GCA_017452215.1 Clostridia bacterium | reverse complement strand
GATCAGGTCGCAAAGCGCACGGGTTTCGGGCTCACTCTCGGGGGAGGCGCCGCTGTATCTTGTGGGGGCACCCTCGCTAATGCCATTCTCTGCTTCTGTTTTTTTGTATTCCCAGAAGCCTGCGTCGTAGTTGTGATTGAGATCCACGCCTCGGGCGTTTGCCTGCCAGCGGGAGAAATCCTCGCTTTGTCCGTTCATGGAAAGGAGCCGCTCGTACCGGGGATTATTTGATTCCACCCCATGGATCTGGTATTCCACACCGTCGGGATTGAGCATGGGAATGATGTAGAGCGTATGGGTTTCAAAAAGAGTGACGGGGCAAATTTTTCCCACGTAGCGCTGACTTTGTATGGCGGCGCAAAGCTCCTTGACGAATTGGATCAGCAGTGCCGACGTGATCCATTCCATGCCGTGGTGCGTGCCTACGTACAGGCATTTTCTCTTGCCCGTGCCCAGCTCCAACAGGGGGATCGGGCGGTCGAGAATGCTTTGGGTCAGATAACGAACGTTCAAAAACGGATAGGTATCCTCCAACACTTTGAGTGATTCCATCAAAGCGGCATGATCAAAAAAATTGGAGGAATGGGGAAATTGATTCATTTTTTATCTCCTTTCCATTCGTTTCTAACAGAATATGCAAAAAAACAGAAATATTTACAAATAGGATAGGATTTTGCCCATGGATTGTGCTATAATGGAAGGACAGAAGGAAAGGAGGGAGACGGTGGAAGCCTCTTTGTTTGAGACCGCACGCAAAAATCGGCTCTTGTGGAAGTTTGGTATTTGTCTGGCGGTGTTTTTGATTGCTTATGACGTGGTGTATTTGATGGATCTCGTCTTTTCCACGGACTTTTTTTGGACGGATCACTATCCTGTGCTGTTGCGGATCTGGACGGGTGCTGTTGAGCCTTTGATGGGGTATCTCTTTTATTGGATCAGCTTTGCCTTTGTGATCTATGGGATCGTCCGTTTTGGCATCAAAAAAAGCATTCCTTTCTTTGTTCTCTATCTGTGCGGCGTGCTCCTGCGCTTTGTGTTGAACATTGCTACCTATTTATTATATATGGGAGCGATGAATTGGAATACCTTTGCCTCGGTGGAGCTGCCCGGGGTGCTGTTGAGTATTTTTGGAGATTGCTTACAGCTGGGGGCGGTGATCCTGCTGGGATACCTTTTCACAAAACGGAAAAGGACACAGATGGCTCCTGCCTTTGACAAGAAGGCGAGAGGGGAGTGGGAGCAATGGCTCCCCCCGGTACGGTTTTTTGATTGGAAAAATCCCGTGCTGCGGGTGGCGCTCCTGTCTGCACTGATTCCCTCGGCATTGATGATTTTACAGCGCCTGTATTACGACGTGTTCTTCTGGGGACTTCCCACCGACGGAGCGGAATGGGCTTTGGTATTGATCTATTATTTATGCGACGGACTTTCTGCCTTGGCGGGGTATCTCTCTATTTGCTTTTTGCTGGGTTCGTTTTCTCTTTCCGACCAAAAGGCAAGACTTGAATTTGAAAAGCCTTTCAATGATTGAATAAAGGCGACAGTAGGATTTTTCGTGCCGGGAATTTGCGTTTTTCGTTGGAAATACTATCAAATACGATCAGATTACGATCGAAAATTGCGGCGTTAAGCCGCAAAGCAAAAACCTGCGGGGTGTGCCAAATGCATTTTGCATTTGGCACACCCCGTTTTTAGCACTCTTTTTGCATGTTTACAAAAAATTCATAAGTTTATTGTGAAAAACTCTTGACAAAAGCCAAAAAAAGTGGTAAATTTGTATCGTGGTTTAGCACTCTGATGTTTTGAGTGCTAAAAACAGAAGAAAAAAGCAAAAGAAAGGGGCAGATCGGTCATGGGCTCGGAAAACCGTGGATTAACAGAGCGGAAAAAGCAAATATTAAAAGCGATCGTCGATGCGCACATCGAGGGCGGAGAGCCGGTCGGCTCCAAATATATCCTGCAAAATCAGCAGTTGAACTGCTCGTCTGCCACCGTTCGTAATGAAATGGCAGAGCTGGAGGAGATGGGATATCTGGAACAGCCCCATGCCTCGGCAGGACGTGTGCCCAGCGAGCTGGGATACCGCTTTTACGTGGATTCCCTGATCGAGCATTACGCAATGACCACGCAGGAGATCGCACAGATCAATGCGCTCCTCAAAGCCAAGATGGGGGAGTTGGATCAGATCCTTTTGGCGGCATCCAACCTTGCCTCGTCCATGACCAACTATACGGGCATTGCCATCAAGCCGAAGATCAATTCCGTCAGCATTGGAAAGTTTGAGACCATCTACCTGGAGCCCGATCACTACATTCTCGTAGCGGTGGATTCCCAGGGGAACGTCAAGAGCAAGCATCTGCATACCGAGCTTCCTATTCTGACACAGGTATCTGTGGGAAAGCTTGCAAGGGTTCTCAATGACAATATGACGGGACTTTCTGCCGAGCAGATCACGCTCCCCATCATGATGAAGATGGAAGCGGAGATGGGTTCGGACAGCGCATTGGTGGGGGACGTGATCAAGGTGATCTACGATCTGCTCAACGAGATGGACGACGGGGAAATGCGCATCAGCGGAATTGACCGCCTGCTGCAATATCCCGAGTACAGTGACGTTTCGCATTTTCAGGCGCTTCTCGGCTCTCTTGAAAAGAAAGAGGATATCCTCAATCTGGTGTCACAGAGTGAGAACGAGGACATCAGTGTTGTGATCGGCTCCGAGAGCCAGGTAAAGGTCATGAACAATTCCGCCCTGGTGTTCAAGCCCATCGTGAAGGACGGAAAAACCCTTGGCGCCATTGGAGTGCTTGGCCCCCGACGCATGGATTATGCCAAGGTGCTTGCTACCCTGGAGGGATTGAGCGGAAACATCGAAAACATCATTCACTCAAACAAACAGTTGAACAAAGGAGAAGAGCATGGAGGAGAATAAAACCGTGGCCGCCGAGGAGACCGTGGAAAAGGCGACTCCCAAGGCGGACGCAAAGGCAGAGAAAAAGAAGATCAAGTCCTTGGAGGTTGAGGTTTCCAGGCTGCAAAAGCAGTTGGAGGAAAAGCAGGAGGAATGCGACTCCTTGAATGACAGATACGCACGCATGATGGCGGAATACGATAACTTCCGCAAGCGCAGCGCAAAGGAAAAGGAAGGCGTTTACGCAGACGCATACAGTGATTGCATTGCAAATCTGCTCCCGATCCTGGATAATTTGGAGAGGGCAAGCGGATCTGACAATATGGAGGCGGTCAGAAAGGGTCTTGAAATGACCGTCAAGGCCTTTGACGACGCCATGGAGAAAATGGGAATCAAAGAAATCGAATGCAAGACCTTTGATCCCAATCTTCACAATGCCGTGATGCACATCGAGGATGAGCAATACGGCGAGGGTGAGATCGTCGAGGTGTTCCAAAAGGGATATATCAAGGGCGATAAGGTCATCCGTTACGCTATGGTCCAGGTCGCAAACTGATCGGGACAGACAATTCTTGTTAGAAATTTGATTTATATATTTGGAGGAAAATTATCATGGGAAAAATTATTGGTATTGACTTGGGTACAACAAACTCCTGCGTTGCCGTTTATGAGGGCGCAGAGCCGATCGTGATAACCAATCCCGAGGTAGCGAGAACCACTCCTT
>JAFTMU010000061.1 GCA_017452215.1 Clostridia bacterium | reverse complement strand
TAAACAAAAGAGGACGAACGGAGCGCAGTACGGTTTTGAGTGGGATTTTGCTGATAAAGATCAGGAAAAACACCGACAGTGTCAGCAAAAGAAAGGCAAACAGACTCTTGCACAAAAAGGTGCAAACGATATAAATGATGGCAAGGACCACCTTGATGCGAGGATCTAAGCGATGCATCGGTGACTCGGCAGGATAATACTGCCCAAAGGAAATTCCCTTCATACGGCGTCGCCTCCCTTCCCATAGAGCGGACGTAACACCTTAAGTGCCTCCTCCACGGTGTAGACGTTCTCGGGCACAGGCATTCCCTTTTCCCGTAAAAGGCGCATCAGATGGGTGATCTGCGGAATATCCAAGCCTGTTTTCGCCAGCTCCTCCACGTGAAGAAAGACTTCCTCACGGCTTCCGCTGCGCAGGACCTTAGCGCCCGACATGACGACCACGTCGTCGGAGTAACGTGCCATGTCCTCCATGCTGTGGCTGACGATAAGCACGGTGGAGCCTGTTTTTCTTTGGTAGTTGCGAATCCCCTCGAAAATATGGGTTCTGCCCAAGGGATCAAGTCCTGCGGCAGGCTCGTCCAAAACCAGGACCTCCGGGCGCATGGCGATCACGCCCGCCAAGGCGACACGGCGCTTCTGTCCCCCCGAGAGGTCAAAGGGAGATTTATCAAACAGCTCGGGGGCGATGTCGGTAAATTCTGCCGCCGAGATCACTCTTTCCCGGATCTCCTCCTCGGAAAGTCCCATATTGGTGGGACCGAAGGCGATATCCTTGAATACGGTCTCCTCAAAAAGCTGATATTCGGGATACTGCATCACAAGCCCCACACGGAAGCAAAGCTCCCTTTTGCGCTTGCGGATCTCCTTTTCCATTTCCTTTTTGGCGGCACGGCGGGAAAGGGAGCGATAGGGTTCTCTCTCCTTCCAATCCTCCCACACGTCCTCGACGGTGGAATTGACGTCGTATCCGTCCAAAAGCACCCTGCCGTGGGTGGGCTTGCAAAGACCGTTGAACAGCTGCATCATCGTGGATTTGCCCGAGCCTGTATGCCCGATGATCCCCGTAATACAGCCGCTGCGGATGCCCAGCGTAATATCATCCAAGGCTTTTTGCTCGAAGGGGGTTCCCTCGCTGTACAAAAAGCTGACGTGTTCCAAAAAAATCTTATCCATGGGTCGCCTCATTCGTTCGTTTTCCTGTATACGCCTCCAAAAGCAGCCGTGCGCACGACTCGGTATCGGAAATGCCATCTCCCGTGATCGGTATGCCAAGAGCACGAAGCTCGTGGATCAGCTCGGCGCACTGAGGCACCTCCAAGCCCACTGCCTGCAATTCGTCCCGTCTTGCAAAAACCTCATCGGGCGTTCCGTCCATTAAGAGAGAGCCGTCGTTAATGACCATGATACGGTCCGCCTCTGCCGCTTCGTTCATATAGTGGGTGATGTTGAGCACCGTCATTCCGTATTCACGGTTCAAAAGACGTATGGTGTCCAACACCTCGTGTCTGCCGCCCGGGTCGAGCATTGCGGTGGACTCGTCAAAGATCACGCATTCGGGCATCATGGCAAGCACGCCTGCAATGGCAACACGCTGCTTTTGCCCGCCAGAAAGACGGTGGGGCTCGTGCTTGGCGTATTTAGTCATACCGACCGTTTCAAGGGCGCTGTCCACTCGGCGGCGAAGCTCCTCCCGCTCCACTCCGAGGTTTTCGGGGCCGAACGCCACGTCCTGCTCCACGATGGTTGCCACAAGCTGATTGTCGGGGTTCTGGAATACCATTCCCACGTTCTTCCGCAAATTTAAGATCTCCTCGTCGGAAAGAGACTCCTTGGTCAGCTCCAAGCCGCCAACCGTCAGCTTTCCTCCCGTTGGCTCCAATATTAAATTCAAAAGCTTTGCAAAGGTGGATTTGCCCGAGCCGTTGTGTCCGAGCACTGCCACGTATTCGCCTTTATTGATGGTTACCGAAAAATCACAGAGAGCGGGATGCTCCTCCCTTTCCCCCTCGTTATAGGAAAAAGAGAGATGCTCTGCCTGTATATAAACGTTTGACACCGGGATTCATCCTTTCGATTTGAAAATTCAAGCCTTATACCAACGGGAGCTTGCGCCGCAGGGCAAGAACGCCCCTGTTTGCGTCACTCGCAAGCCAAGCTCGCCCGATTCCAATTCTCCCCCGAATCTTCGGCGCACATTCAGCTCCAACAGATAGCTCATGGTCAAGGGAGAAAGCCCCGTGGTATAGGAATTCACAAGGAAAAACAGCGGCTCGTCCGAGAGCAGCCTTGCCGTGAGTGTGATCAGCTCATCAATGCTGTCCTCCAGCTTCCAGACCTCGCCACCGGGGCCTCTGCCGTAGGAGGGAGGATCCATGATAATACCGTCATAATGATTGCCCCGACGGATCTCACGCTCCACGAATTTCTTGCAATCGTCCACGATGTAGCGAATGGGAGCGTCGGCAAGCCCCGACAAAGCGGCATTTTCCTTTGCCTGGGCTACGATCCCCTTGGAGGCATCCACGTGGACCACAGAAGCGCCTGCCTTTGCCGCCGCAACGGTAGCGCCACCAGTATAAGCAAAGAGATTGAGCACCTTGATGGGACGTCCCGCACGGCGGATCAAGTCGGAAAACCAATCCCAATTTGCCGCCTGCTCGGGAAAAAGCCCCGTATGCTTAAAGCCCATGGGACGCAGAACAAATCCCAAATCGCCATATTTGATCTTCCAATCCTTGGGCAGCTGAGTCTTTACCCAAGCGCCGCCTCCCGAGGAGGAGCGACGGTAGATGCCGTCGGCGTGCTTCCACATGGGGTGCGCCGCTGCATTCTTCCAGATGATCTGCGGGTCGGGGCGAATGAGAATATACTCTCCCCAACGCTCAAGTCTTTCTCCGTCCGAGGTATCTAAAAGCTCATAGTCCTTCCAATTTTGCGAAAACCACATCGTTTGATTCTTCCTTTTTCGTCGTTATGTCATTTGTTGTAATACTTGGCAAGCCCGGATGCGCCACTGTGAGCGTGGCAGATAGCAATGGCAAGGGCGTCGGCGGTATCGTCGGGCTTGGGGGGCTTCGGGAGTCCCAAAAGCATGGTGACCATGCTGATGACCTGCCTCTTTTCCGCTCTGCCGTAGCCTACCACTGCCTGCTTGACCTGCAAGGGCGTATATTCAAAGATCTCCACCCCCGCTTGCTCCGCCGCCAAGAGGATCACGCCCCTTGCCTCGGCAACACGGATGCCCGTGGTAATGTTGGTGTTGAAGAACAGCTCCTCCACCGCTACGGCTTCGGGGTGATATTTGGAGATCAGCTCTCCCATACCACGATAGATCTCCTTCAACCGCTCCTCGGTCCGCATTCCCGCAGGGGTCTGCAAGGATCCGTAGGCAAGGGTGCGGAATCTTGTATTTTTATATTCGATCACGCCCCAGCCCACAATGGCGAGCCCCGGGTCGATTCCAAGAATGATCACTGCTTTTCTCCGTTTCCAAAAGTTTATAAATATCCAAAATAATTATACCACTTTTTTCCCGATAAGTCAAACAGATATTTTAATTTTTGGAAAATTCCGTTCAAAAATACAGTTTTGCGGTTTACAGGAGCTTTTTTTTATGTTATAATAGCAATATATTATAGTTATAGTATGTCTTTTGTGAACATTTTTATCGGGAGGTGCCGTTATGCCGATC
>JAFTMU010000060.1 GCA_017452215.1 Clostridia bacterium | reverse complement strand
GCGGCCGATACCGTAAATGTAGGTAAGGGCGATCTCTACGCGCTTGTTGTTCGGAATATCAACACCAGCTATACTAGCCATACTGTTTATTCACCTTTCTGTTGATTTTTGGTATCTGCTTAACCCTGTCTCTGCTTGTGCTTGGGGTTCTCGCAGATCACCATGATTTTACCTTTTCTCTTGATGATCTTGCATTTTTCGCAGATCTTCTTAAAGGATGGTTTTACCTTCATTGTTCTACCATACCTTTCTTGCTTTATTCTGCAATATTATTTTGCTCGCCAAGTGATGCGGCCCTTGGTCAGGTCATAGACCGAAACCTCAATGGTCACACGGTCACCGGGCAGAATTTTGATATAATTCATACGAAGCTTACCGGAAATATGCGCAGTCACGATGTGACCGTTCGGCAGCTTGACCTTGAAGCAGGCGTTGGGCAGTGCCTCAACGACTGTACCTTCAAACTCGATAACGTCGTCCTTCTGTGCCAGAAGAATCCCTCCCTTACTTGTTTTGTTTGTGTTTTTCAGAAATCTGTTTCGATCTGTGTCAGGATCAAAACGCCGTCGCTTGTCAGCGCCACTGTGTTTTCATAGTGTGCGGACAGGCTTCCGTCCATCGTTTTTACCGTCCAGCCATCGGGCATTTCCTTGACCTCGCAAGCGCCTACGTTGACCATAGGCTCAATGGCAAGCGTCATGCCTGCGCACAGGCGAGTACCTCTGCCCGGGGTGCCGAAATTAGGAACGTCGGGGGACTCGTGCATATCCGTGCCGATTCCGTGTCCAACGTAGCGTTTGACGGTGCTGAACCCGTTTTCAACGACCAGCGTGTCGATTGCAGAGCCCACGTCCCCCAAGCGGTTTCCCACCTTCAAGGCTTCGATGCCTGCCCAGAAGCTGTTGCGTGTGACCTCGATCAAGCGCTTTGCTTCCTCGCTGACCTTTCCCACGGGAACGGTTCTTGCGGAATCACCGACGTAGCCGTGATACACGGCGCCGGTGTCGATCTTGACGATATCGCCCTCCATCAGGATCCGATCCTTGGCGGGGATCCCGTGAATGACCTCGTCGTTGATACTGATACAGGCACTTGCGGGGAATCCGCCGTAGCCGAGGAACGCAGGCTTAGCACCGCACTTTTCGATATACCGCCGAATGGCTTGATCGATCTCATAGGTGCTGATGCCCGGTCGGACCATATCACGGGCGATGAGCAATGCCTCGCCCGTAATGCGGCCTGCATCCTTCATTGCAGTGATTTGCGCCGAATTCTTCAAATGGATCATTCGTTACGCCTCAACCGCACTGAGTGCCTTGAAGACGAGCGCAGTGGTATCTGCGACCTCTTCCTGTCCCTCTACCGAGATCAAAAGTCCTTTCTTGGAGTAGAACTCCTTGAGGGGCTCGGTCTCGTTGTGGAAGGTTTTCAAACGATTTTTTACAGTTTCTGCTGCGTCATCGGCTCTGATATAGAGAGCCTCGCCGCATTTGTCACAAACATCCGCCTTGACGGGAGGATTGTATACGACGTGGTAAGATGCGCCGCAGGAGCAAACCCGACGTCCGCTCATACGGTCGACGATCTTTTGATCGGGAACCTCGATGCTGAGCACTGCATCGATCTTGATGCCCATTGCTTCCAATGCCTCAGCCTGAGGAATGGAGCGAGGGAAGCCGTCAAGAATGAAGCCGTTTTCGCAGTTGTTCTCGACCATATACTTCTTGATGATTCCGATGACAACGGCATCGGGAACCAGCTTGCCTGCCTCGATATAGGCTTGCGCCTCTTTACCGAGCTCGGTGCCTGCCTTACGCTCTGCACGGAGAATATCTCCCGTTGCGATGGCAGGAATTTGATACTTTTCGGAGATCTTTGCGGATTGGGTACCCTTACCCGCTCCGGGAGCTCCCATTAAAATCAGATTCATAGTTTCCTCCGTTATCGGATCGGATCAATCAAGAAATCCTTTGTAGTTACGCATGGAGAGCTGCGCTTCCAGATCACGTACGGTCTCGAGTGCGACACCGACCACGATGAGGAGCGAGGTTCCCGCAAATGCGAGACTGGGGAAGCTGATGTTGAACAGTGCCGTTACAGCGCTGACAATCATCGGAACGCCTGCGATGATCACCAGGAATACAGCGCCCATCAAGGTGACTCTGTTGAGGATCTTCTTGATGAAAGGAGCCATTTCCTGAGGACGGATACCAATGATGGCACCGCCGTTATTGCGGATGTTGTTCGCTACCTCTACGGGGTTGAAGGAAATTGCAATGTAGAAGTAGGAGAACGCAAAGATCAGCACAATAAACAGAATGATATAGATC
>JAFTMU010000003.1 GCA_017452215.1 Clostridia bacterium | reverse complement strand
GATGAAGAACAAGAAACAGAAACCGAATAACCAAAAATTAAGAGTGTTGGAAACAAAGTCCAACACTCATAATTTTTGGTTAGTGCTTAATCGTAAAGCTTGCCCCAACGGCGTTTTTTGACAATTTGCGCTATAGAAATGGCGACAATAATGCCTAAAATAACGCCACAGCCGATATAGATGCCCTGTCCGATACGGCTCTTGGATTTGAGCTCCTCCCAAAGCACGTTCAACTGCTGTAATCCCTCGGAGGAAAGATTCAAGTATGCCTGTGTGGGAACGGAGGTTGCTTCCTCACCGTACAACAGGTCAATGGCGTTCTCTTTCACCTCTGCCATGGCTTCCTGATAATCACTGTTGTTTACAACGGTGGTCAAGGGAGAGGCATAATAGGTGTAAAGCGCATTTTCCACGGCAACGTCCTCACGGCACATGAAATTGATATATTCCAATGCCAATTCAGGGTTTTGAGATGCCTTGGGGATACACATGGAGTCAATGTAGATATTGGTGCCCTCCTTTGGATAGAAAAACTCCAAATCGGGGTTTTGCTCATGCATGGAAAGAAAGTCGCCTGCGTAATACGCCGCTACCGCAGCGGAGCCGCTTTGCATTTTGTTGAAGATCTCGTCCATGACGTAACCTTGAACGATCTCCTTTTGGCTGAGCAGCTCGTCAAGAGCTTTTCTCCACTTTTCTTCGCTTTCGTCGTTTACGTCATAGCCCAGCTTATAGAATGCAGTGCCAAAGGCATCTCGGCTGTTGTTAAACTGCAAAATGTCGCCTTTGTAATCCTCATCCCACATCAGTTCCCAGCTGCCGATGTCCTCGTCGTTCTCGTCAACAATGGAGGTGTTATAGATCACACCGATCATTCCGTAAAAATACGGGACCGAGTAAAGCTCCTTTGCGCTTCCCTCGTAATAGACGTTTTCCCCCTTGAATTGATCATCAATATACTTATAGTTGGGGATTTTCTGCTCTACCGTCTTGGAATCCTTGGAATTTGCCAAGGGCAAAAGGAGATCCTCCTTGACCATACGCTCGATCATATAATCGGAAGGAATGATCACGTCGTATGCCGAGGAGCCGCTGCTGATCTTTGCATACATGCTTTCGTTACTGGAAAAGGTAGAATAGTTTACGGTGACGTTCAGTCCAAGCTCCTCACGGCAATAGTCCTCAAAGGCGGCATTGACATCCATAGAGCCCTCGGAGCCGTCGGAAATATACTCACCCCAGTTGTAAACGTACAGAGTGAGCGCCCGCTGCTCGGACGAACCGCAGGAGGAAAGGAAAACCGTACAAGCAGTGATCAACAAGAGCAAGGAGGCAATGAGAAGTATCTTCTTTTTCAACATTATTTACCTCCTGCCATGCTTTTTTGCTCTTTTTTGCGTGCTCGGTGCTCACCCATAGAGCCAGCTACGTTCACGGCAATCAAAAGAGCGAGAATGACGAAGATCATCAGTGTGCACAAAGCGTACATGCTGAATTTGACCTCGTGCGCCGTTTGCGTGTAGATGTAAAGCGGGAGCGTCTTGAAATCGGGAGAGCTGACAAAGTGGCTGATGACAAAGTCATCCAAAGACAATGTGAAGCTCATCATCAGTCCCGAGACGATACCCGGCATGATATACGGAAGCTCAACACGGAAAAAGGTCTGTCTTGGCGTGCATCCCAGATCCAACGCTGCCTCGGTAAGGCTCTTATCCATTTGCCGGAACTTGGGCAGCACGGATAGGATCACATACGGCAGATTGAAGGTGGTATGTGCGATGAGCATGGTCCAAAAGCCAAGGAAATTCCCCATTCCAAGGAGCGCAGCAACGCCTACGAACAAGAGCATCATGGAAACACCGGTG
>JAFTMU010000059.1 GCA_017452215.1 Clostridia bacterium | reverse complement strand
TTATCTACCAGATCCCCCTCGTGATTGGATTGATAGCATACCGCCTCGATCCCACGTCGGGCGCAGTGGCTTTTGATCATTTCTATCAGCTCCGCATAGGTAGCAGAACCGTAATGTGCAGGCTCTCTGATCCCCAAAAAATTGAGATTCGGTCCATTTAATATATACAGCTTCATGAATTTGCAAACTCCTTTTCGATCAAAGACGCCACCTCGTCCACGCTTCCGCTACCGTCAATGCGGCAATCCGCTACAGAGCAATATCGCTCATACCGCTCCTCATAACGCTTTTTGATGGCATCAACACTGTTCCCAAGAGGTCGGTCCTCCGTGGGGAGCAGCATAGACAGCGGGCGGTCAAGAAAATAAAGGCGTCCGTTGCGGCGGAGCTGATCCACGTTCTCGTCCCTGAGGATCGCTCCCCCACCTGTGGCTAACACAATGCCGTTCTTTTGCGCCAGTCGTTCTCTAAGCACAAAGGCCTCCAAGTCCCGAAAAGCACTTTCCCCGTCCCTTTCAAAGATCTCGGGAATCGAGCAGCCCGCCTCACGGACGATCTCCTCGTCCAGGTCAAAGAACTCCCGTCCAAGTCGCTTTGCGATTTGTCGTCCCACCGTGCTCTTGCCGCTGGCAGGCATTCCTACCAGCACCACGTTTTCCTTTTGACGCAGGATCTTGCCATAGACCGCTTCCACCGTTTCCTCCGAATACGAGCAATTCAAAAAGATCTCTGACGCCCGCACCGCCTGGGCAACCAGCATAAAGAGTCCGCCCTCCGAGGGGATCCCTCTCTTTTTCGCTTCCAAAACAAGCTCGGGACGCAAAGGATTGTAAATAGCATCGATCACACCCTCCAAGTGGGGAAAGTCCCCGATATCAACGGGAGTTGCATTGGGATTTGGAAACATTCCCGAGGGGGTGGTATTGATGATGACCTGGGTATCCGCATAGCGCTGGCGAAGCGTCTCGTAATCAATAGCGCCCTCCCGTGCCGTGCGGCTCACACGCAGAATACGGCAAGCCCCCATGGCTTTTCCCACGGCAACCGCCGTGCGGGAGGTTCCCCCCGTGCCGAGAACGGCAAGCTTTTTTCCGCAGAGGCTGACGCCAATGCGGCGAATGAGATCACTCATACCAAAGAAATCGGTATTATAGCCGTACAGCTTCCCTTCTTTTTTGACGATGGTATTCACAGCCCCAATGCTTTTTGCCTGCTCGCTGATCCAAAAAAGATGCGGGATCACGTCCTCCTTGTAAGGAATAGTCACGTTGATGCCCAAAAAATCACGCTCGGTCATAAACGCATCAAGCCCCTCTCTCGGGATCTCCCTGATCTCATAAGGATTCTCCGAGAGGGATAGGTGGATCTCCTTGGAAAAGCTATGCCCCAAGTGCTCCCCAATGCAACCGTATTTCATACCGTGACCTCCCCTGTCTTACTTGTTTATTTTTCCTTATTCTTCACGCATCGGGAAAATCCGTCCCGAAGCGCAGTGCCAGCAAATCGCACAGCACCAATGCGGTAACACTGTCCACCACCACACGTGCACGGTGCACGATGGCGGGGTCGTGTCTGCCCTGTAAGGAAAGCGTTGCATTCTGCTTCGCTTCCAGATCCACGCTTTCCTGCTCTATAAAGATGGACGGCGTGGGCTTGACCGCACAGCGGAAGATCACGGGCATTCCGTTGGTAATGCCGCCGTTGATACCGCCGTTATGATTGGTCACCGTAACCACCTTGCCGTTCTCCATGCGAAGGCCGTCGTTGGCTTTGCTTCCCCGCATATCCGAAAGAGCAAATCCGTCACCGAACTCCACGCCCTTCACTCCGGGAATCGAAAACAACGCATGGGAAAGCACGCTCTCCACCGTATCAAACCAAGGCTCTCCAACGCCCGAGGGCAATCCGATCACGGCAGTTTCCAAAACACCGCCAACGCTGTCTCCCTCGCTCGCCGCCTCCTCGATCTGTCGCTTCATCACCGACTCTACCTTCGTGTCCAGCACGGGAAAGCGAGAGTCTCCCAAGGCTTCAATATCCGCCACGTAATCTCCAAACCCACGGTCGGGGATCGACGCAAGTCTACTGATATGCGTCCCGATCAGGATCCCGTTTTGTCTGAGCGCCAGAATCGCAATGGCGCCTGCGGCAACCAACGCCGCCGTGATCCTGCCCGAAAAATGTCCGCCGCCCCGATAATCCTGAAAGCCGTGATATTTACACTCTGCCGTATAATCGGCGTGTCCGGGACGGGGCAAGCCCTTGGTGTAGTCCTTGCTTCTTGTATTGGTATTGGGAATCAGGATACACAGAGGCGTACCCGTGGTGCGTCCCTCAAATACACCGCTGACGATGCGGAACTCGTCCGCCTCCACACGGGCGGTAGAGATCTTCCCCTCGGGACGGCGGAGAGAGAGCTGATGGCGAATAAAGTCCTCGTCGATCAAAAGCCCCGGGGCAAGCCCGTCCAGAACGGCGCCTACCTCGCTGCCGTGGCTTTCCCCGAACAGAGTCACCGCTACGCTTTGTCCAAAGGTATTCTTCATAGGGATACTCCTCCTCCCAATGCTTTTCTGATCTCGTTTTTCCAATCCTCAACGGGCTTTTTCTGTATCTCAAAGGATCCAACCTCGTTGACGTAAACCACGGAGATAGCGCCTCCGTCGCATTTTTTATCGTGAGATGCCACGTCCAGCATCCGTTCAAGATCTCCCTCGATCCTCGTGGGAAGCCCCAACGAGGCAAGCACGGGGAGCAATCGTTCTCTGACAGAGGTCGAGCACATGGGGATCATTCCCAGGGCAACACACTCCCCGTGATACAGACCAGAGAGCTCCTGCGCTCCCTCGATCCCGTGCCCCAACGTATGCCCGAAATTCAGAATACGGCGCAAGCCCGTTTCCTTTTCATCCTCCTCGACCACTGCCTTCTTGATACGAAGGGAGCGCTCAATCACAGTATCGATCTCTGCCTCTGCCCTACCGCCTTCAAAAATTGAGAACAACTCTCTGTCCGAGGTCAGGGACATTTTGAGCGCCTCACAAAGACCGTTTGCGATCTGCCGACGGGGCAAGGTCTTTAAAACCTCGGGGTCGATCAGGACTGCTTTGGGCTGATAAAATGCACCGATAATATTTTTGACACTGTCAAGGTTGATGGCAACCTTGCCGCCGATGGAGGAATCCACCTGGGAGAGCACCGTGGTGGGGATGTTGTAAAAATCGATCCCACGCATATAGGAAGCAGCGGCAAAGCCCGAAAGATCTCCTACCACACCGCCGCCAACGGCAACCACACAGTCACTGCGGGTAAAGCCCTTTTCAAGCAAGGTGCGGGAGAGCATCTCAAAGGTGGCAAAGCTCTTGCTTCCCTCTCCTGTGGGAACGGTAACGATCACACTCTCCTTACATTGCTCCGCAACACACTGCGCATAGCTTGCGGGAACACCGCTGTCCGTCACCACCAAGACCTTTCGGTCCAGACGCAAAAGCTCTTTGGCACGTCCAAGCGCTCCTCTTTCCAAATAGATATCGTAGCCGCCCCGAGGCAAGTCCAAATGCAAAACCATAATCGACTCCTAACTCTGTATGATCAACCGTTCAAGCTTCCGTTAAAATAGGTTCCCGCAAGCTTCAGGCGGTCGCAAAACAGACTCAACTCACGAATCATCCATTCGCCAGCTTCGGTGTAAACGTCTCCCTCTGCCTCCACGTAGAAGTAATACTGCCACAACAGCTCCTTCATGGGACGGCTGCGCAGGGTGCGCATATTGAATCCAAAGCGTCCAATAATATCCACTGCCTTGGCAAGAGCACCCGCTTCATTTTTCACCGTAAACAGAAGAATAAAGTGCTCACCCATGCGCTTGGAATGGCGCTTGCTTTCCACCCTGGAAAAGGCGGCAAAGCGAGTGGTAGTGCTGCGGCTGGCGTGGATGTTTCTTTCCAGAACCTCCAAGCCAAAGATCCCTGCCGCCTCCTCACTGGCAATGGCAGCAACACTCTTGTCCCCGTTCTCTGCCACGTAGCGTGCGGCAAGAGCGGTATTGGAGTATTCTGCTGTTTTCCAACCGTTTTCCCTGACGTACTGTGCGCACTGTCCAAGGGCTTGGGGGTGACTGACGATCTCCTTGATGTCCTCTTTCTTGGTTCCCGGCACTACCAAAAGGTCGTGGGTCACCGCAAGATCCAGCATCTCGCTGACAAAGAGTGAGCCCGAAAACATCAGATCGGTCACCTGCCCCACCTCACCGTTGTAGCTGTTCTCCACAGGGAGCACCGCTACGTCGCATTCTCCGTTTTCCACCGAGCGGTAAGCAGAGACAAAATCGGGGTAAGCCACACGCTGGGAGGTGGGAAAGATCTTTCCTGCCGCAATGTGGGCAAAGGCCCCCTCGGTGCCGCAGTAGGCAACACGCATTCCCTCAAGGAGCTGTTGCTGATACGCTCTGGAAATCTCCATGTTCTTGCGAATGAAGTTGATGTAGTAGGAGCGCAGTGTCTCGTCCTCCACCAGCTTTGCATTATTCTGCACCACAAGCTCCTCCCGTGCGGGATCAAGAATGGGCAGTGCATGCTGCTTTTTATATTCGGCAACCTTTTCGGCGGCTCTCATACGGCGAACGAAAAGCTCCGCCATTTGAGCATCCACCTCGTTGATCTCTTTTCTTGCTTCTTCCAACAAATTCATGCTTCCAAATCCTCTTGAATATCCTTGGGCTTACGCCTTTTGATAGGACTCCGCCAATCTCTTGAATGCAGGCAAGGAGCGCTCGATCTGCTCGGTGGTCACGCAATAGGAAATGCGTACGTAGCCGGGACAGCCAAAGCTATCACTGGGCACCAGCAAAAGCTCCTCCCCCTTTGCCCTCTCGCAGAATGCGTTGGCATCGGGCTCCAGCGCCTTGACGAAGAGATAAAACGCTCCGTCGGGATACACCGCCTCATAACCGTACTCAGTCAGTGCGTTGTAAAGCAAACGTCGGTTGGTATCGTACACCGAAATATCCGCCGTCATGCCAAGCACCTCGGGGATCATGTATTGGAACAGTGCGGGAGCGCAAACAAAGCCAAGCGCCCTTCCCGCTCCGCAAATGGCGGCGTAGACTGCCGATGCCTCCTCTGCCTTTGGCGAGACCGCAATATATCCAATGCGTTCACCGGGCAAGGAGAGAGATTTACTGAACGAATAGCACACCAAGGTGTTATCGTAAAGGGCAGGCAGGTACGGCACGGTGGCGTCTCCGTAAACCAATTCACGGTAGGGCTCGTCCGCAATGAGCCAAATGGCGTTTCCGTATTCCTTTTCCTTTTTTGCAAGCAGATCGGCAAGCCCCCGAGCGCTCTCGGGCGTCATCACCGCTCCCGTGGGATTGTTGGGAGAATTGACAATGATCGCTCTCGTCCGTTCGGTGATCGCCGCCTCAACGGCAGCAAGATCCGGCTGAAAGCTCTTGGGATCGCAAAGGACAGGAACCACCTTTGCCCCCGTTCGCTCTGCAAATACCCGATACTCGGGAAAGAACGGAGCCAGCAGGATTACCTCGTCTCCCTCGTTCAGCACTGCGCTAAGGGAGATCGTCAAGGAAGCGGCGGCGCCAACGGTCAGATAGATCAGATCCGCATTCATTTCCACGCCCTGGGTTTTGGCGATATAGTCGGCAATGGCACGGCGAACGCCTGCATCGCCCTGTGCGCTGGTATATCCGTGCAGAGAAACGGCGTCCCGTTCCTCCAAAAGACGGGACAAAGCCTTGTTGACCCCGTCGGGAGCAGGAACACTGGGATTCCCAAGACTAAAATCAAACACGTTCTCCGCTCCGATCTCCGCCTTTCTCTTTTTTCCGTATTCAAACAGCTCACGAATGACCGAGCGATGTGCGCCCAAGCCTCTCATTTTCTCGTTTACCATGGTAGTTTCCGTCCTTACAGAAAGAATTATAATATTATATTATACTATCATAATGAGGAATTGTCAAGTGCTTGGTATAAAGAAATCCAATATTTTTGCCTTCAAATAAGCAAAAAAACAGGCGTCCGCCTGCCAAAAAGCAACCGAACGCCTACCCTGTTATCAAATTGTTTTTCCACTGTTGAGGAACTGCTGCAAATGAGGATTTTGATTTTCACCAAAGACCTCCTCGGGCGTGCCCTCTGCCTCAATGATTCCGTCACGCATATAGATCACACGGTCGGAAACACTGCGGGCAAATTCCATTTCGTGGGTAACGATCACCATAGTGCTTCCCAACGCCTTGAGCCCCTTAATGACCCGTAAAACCTCCACCGTCAATTCGGGATCCAACGCCGACGTAGGCTCGTCAAAGCAAAGGATATCGGGATCCAACGCCAACGCTCTTGCAATGGACACACGCTGCTGCTGTCCTCCCGAGAGCTGATAGGGATAATAGTGCACCTTGTCCGAAAGCCCTACGCTTTCCAACAGCGCCATTGCCTTTTGCTCCAGCTCCTCCTTTGTTCCCTTTTTGAGGAGCAGAGGCGCCAGCATCAGGTTTTTCAACACGTCGTATTGGGGAAAGAGGTTAAAGGATTGAAAGACCAATCCGAAATGCAGCCGTTTTTCCCGCAGATCCTTGTCCGAGGCTTTCTTTCCCTTGAAGTCGACTCCGTCATAGAGCACCTCGCCGTTGACGGAGATCGTCCCCGCATCTGCCAGCTCCAAAAAGTTGAGGCAACGCAAAAGCGTGCTTTTTCCGCTTCCCGAGGAGCCGATGATGCTCAATATTTCCCCCTTGTTCAGAGAAAAATCGATCCCCTTCAAAACGGGAAAATCACCAAAGCTTTTGTAAAGCCCCTTGACCTGCAAGTATTTTTCTTCTAAAATTTCAGACATTTCAAGCCACCTCGTAATACCCGATCTTCTTTTCCAACAGGTGGAACAAAACGGTCAGAAGTCCGCTGAATGCCAGGTAAAATCCGCCTGCGTAAAGCAAGGGAGAGAGCACTGCATAGTAATTGACCTTCTCGTATGCCACCATGAGGATCTCGGCAACACCCAAGGTGCGGGCAAGCGCCGTATCCTTGACCAGAGTAATGATCTCATTGCTCATGGGAGCCACGATCTTACGGACCACCTGCATCAGGATAACGTGGGTAAAGATCTGCCGCTTGGTCATACCAAGTACCTGCCCCGCTTCCCTTTGTCCCTTGGGGACGTTTTTGATTCCGCCCTCAAAAATAACGGCGAAATAGCAGGCATAGTTAATGCCAAAAGCGATCAGAACAAACAAAAATTGCAACGACGCAATGCTGTCCAGATGCAGCAGCTTCATAAAATCCTTGTTGGGAATATGCAAAACCACCGAGGGTACAAAGGTAACGATAACGCATTGCAAAAGCAGAGGCGTCCCCCGACTGATCCAGATAAACCCCTTGGTCAGCCAGGAAAGGGGCTTGAAGCGGGACATGGAGCAAAAGCTCAAAAGCAGTCCCAAGGGAATCGCAATCACCAATGTAAGCGCAAAGAGCTTCAGCGTTTCGCCAAAGCCCTTGCACAGATCAGACATGATCAACCAAAAATCCATAAGGTATTAAAAACCCCTTTGCTTATTCCTCAACGGGGCAAACAACGCTCTCG
>JAFTMU010000002.1 GCA_017452215.1 Clostridia bacterium | reverse complement strand
TCTTCATCAATACGGGAACACTTGCATACTTCTTCTTGGAGGATTCGTCTACGAATACATACTTGCTATCTGCCACTTCCTCGGGAGAGAGCGCCATGTAAACGTACAAGGTGCGAGTCTTTGCATTGAACTTAGCCACCTGGGTTCTGCCAAGATTGAAGGATTCGTAATTCCAGCTGATGCGGTTCTTGATGCCCTTATAAGAGAGCAACAGGTTCTTGATAATGTTGTAATATTCCGGAACGGAGCCCTGAGACTGAATGAGACGGGACTGGAAGCTACGGCGGTAACGGGTTACCAGCTGTACCTCGCCACGGCTTTCCTGTGCCAGCATATCATTGTAACGCTCTGCCTCGGCGATTACGTCGATGAAATCCAAGGGCATGGAGCCGAAGGATCCGAAGGAGAAGTTCTCCTCATCGTCGTCGGAATCGTCCTCGACGAGACGTGCTGCCAGCTCGGCAACCACTGCGGTCTTGACCTCATCGGTCAATTCCTCGGACCAAGAATTAGGAACGTAGGCGGTTGCGGCGTTGTTGACTGCCTCGGTGATGGTCGCCTTGGTGGTGCCCTCCACTGCCTCGGGAGTCTCACCGTCAACGGTGACTGCCTCGAATGCCTCGGCAACAGAATCTGCTACCATAGCGCAAACGCTGGTATCCTCAGCAATTTCTTCCACTGCTTCCTCTACCGTTTCGGGAGCAGCCTCCTCGACGGTTTCTTCAACTGCTTCGGGAGCGGATTCCTCGACGGGTTCCTCAACAGTTTTCTCAACTGCTTCGGTGGCTTCTTCCTCAACAACCTCCTCGGTTGCTTCCTCAGCTACCTCTTCGGTTGCCTCGGGTGCTTCTTCTGCTGCTTCCTCAGCGGCAAAGATGTCCTCGGGAAGAACCATCGTATTCATCATTGCGTCGGCAACGATGGCGTCGATCACCTCACGGAATTCCTCGGGAGAAATTTCTTCCTCATCGCCTGCCAAGAGAACGATGGCGTCGGTGGCGTCGGCAGATTCGTTGAAGTTTTCTTCCATTGCCTCGGCAACGGCTGCGTTCACCTCATCGGAGACGTCAGATTCATCCTTGGCTGCCTCGGTGGTCTCCTGCAAGCCTTGTGCAAGCTCCTCTGCCATAGCATCGGTCATTTCGTTTGCTGCTGCAAGGTCGGGATCGTCGGGGTCGATCAGGCTGATGGCAGATGCCTCATCCTTCATTTCATTCAAAGCATCCGCAACTGCATCGCTTGCATCCACGTCTGCTTCCTCAGCCACGGCTGCATCAATGTCATCACGCAATGCGTCAGCCAAGCCGTCAATGCTTTCAGCCAGGCAAGCGTCGGGATCGTCGATCTTATCCTCGACAACCACGGGAACAACTGCGGGAACGTCGCCCTCGGTATCGATAACGAGCACGCCTGCCTTGTTGCTTCTTTCAATCTGACGGAGCTTCAAGCCGATCAGGAACAGAGCGACGAGCACCAACAGAACCAGAAGAATGATCAGAGCAATGCCGGGTGCGGTCACCCAGAAGGGAGCGTGGTATACGGGTGCGATCACGAAGGAAACCTCGCCCTCGGATGCGTATCCCGTGATCTGATAGTAAGCGCCGTCCTCGCTGAGAGTGACGTTATACTTGCCGTTTGCCGCAACCATCGATCCGACGGAATCGTCGTACAGATAGAGGTCGGTGACGGTGAGCGCTTCGCAATTTTCATTGGAAACAAAGGAAGAAGCAACGGGGATCAAGACGGTAAAGGTCTCGCCGCTTGCCGCACCCTTGATCTGCAGGGTGTATTCCTTATGTACGTGGTAACCGTGGATCGCCTTGCTGTTCAAGGTGGGAACAGTGAGGGTTGCGGTCAGGGACTCGGAGATGCCGTTGCTGCCGATGATGATCATCTGCACGGGCTCCTCGTCGTTACCAAGGATCAAATAGTTCTTTTTCAGGTTGAGCTTTGCGGTGAGCGCAGTCTCGGCGAATGCGCAATCCTCAAAGGTCACGCCGCCCAGCGTGTAGCTGAGGTCGGGCATGGTAGCTGCGACCGTGTAGGTGCCAAAGTCGCTCACACCTGCGGTTGCGCTCTTACCGTCCTTATTGACGTATACGTAGGAGATTCTTGCAAGAATATCCTCGGGGATATTGTCGCTCTGGACTCTGAGCTGATAGAGAACGGGCTTGAAGCCGTTTGCCAGATCGATAGCGGTCAGATACTCTGCATCGGAAAGGGTTGCGGTGTAGATCTGCTTGGAGATCTTGACCACCTTAGTAGCCAAAGCCTCGGAAACGCTGTACAAGCCGTTGGGAGCGCACGCCCAAACCGTGTACTTGGTGCCGTCGGCGTCTGCCTTCTTCACTCTGCCGTACAGACCCTGTGCATATGCCTCGGTCAGGGAGAGGTACTTGACGGTTTCGCCGTCCTCGACCTTGATCATAACGTTAAGGGCAATGTCCTTTTCGGTATCGTTGCCTGCAACATCACCCCAAGCCTGCAGCTCAAAGATGCCTGCATCACCGTAAACGAAATCGAAGTTGGTCTGATTCCAGATCACGTTCTCGATCTCAATAGGAGCGATGGCAACCTCAACAAGCAGAGGAGCGATGACGTAGTTGTCGGTGACTGCGTCGCCAACCTTCAAGGTAACGTTGGAATAAGCGGTAACGCCATTCGTACCGGTAACGTCTACTGCGCTGATCGAGACACCGGAAACGGCGCCGATCTCAACGGTCTCGCCGTTGACTGCACCCGTGAACAATTCGCCTGCGGGCAGATCGAAGCTCAATCCGACGTATTGCGTCTTTGCAGGGTCATAAGTAGCAGTGGTCTGCGCCTTGACACCGTCATTCCAGGTCAGCGTTGCGGGAGTGATCTTGGCGGGCAAGGTGACCGTGTACTGTTCCCCGTCAACGGTGTAAGCCACGGTGATGTGAGAAGCCTCTGCCACGTTTGCGCTGTTGAATACTGCGCTATCGGCAACGATCTCCTGACCATCCACTGTAAGCTTCACCTCTGGAACCGCAGTGGTTCCGTCGTAGGTCTTGCACCAAAAGCTTTCAGCATCCTGTGTCCAATCACCGACGGTGATCTTGTCAAACTTCCCCGTCTCACTGCCGCCGGCAGCAGAAACGAGCACGCCACCAAGGCAAGCCAAAGCTACGAGCATTGCCATAACGACAAGAAGCTTTGCCATGCTGAATGTGCGTTTTGTCTTCATGTGTTGATTTTTCATTCTGCATCAACCTTTCCATAAAAAATTCGCCACGTTACGCCCCAAAAAGAACAAGCGCCGTATTGCGTGTTTTTATATTCTGTTTTATTATATCATAAGGAACGCCCGATGTCAACACATTTTTTCGCATTTTCCAATCGTTTTTTGAAAAACTTTGGCGTTTTTTCTGCTTTTTTACACTGCAAAACCGTTTTACGGGTGTAAGAAAGCCCTTTCTTGCCGTATTTTCTTTTTCTCTGCAAGAGGTTGCCCGCACCCGTTTTTTTCGGCAGAAGCCATCTGCTCATCCGAAAAACACGCACACGGGGAGCGTTTTCTTCTCCGTCTGCATACCCTGTTAAAGGGGTTTTCCCACCATCAATTCTATCAAAAAGGAGAAAACATGGCGCAATTTACAAATCAAGCGCAGCTGTCATATAATAACTCAATCGTTA
>JAFTMU010000058.1 GCA_017452215.1 Clostridia bacterium | reverse complement strand
GTGGTTGACGTGGGCGAGAAGAAGCGGAAAGCCCTCCCTTTTTTGTGCATCCAGCAAAAGATGCAAGAGCGCCGTGGAATCGGCACCGCCCGAATATGCCAACAGAACGGGAGTCTTTGGTGGGAGGGCGGAAAGTGCAGAAACGAAAATGCTCTTCACGCCGTTCCTCATCCGCCGCTCTCTTGCTCGGTGGCGATGGTGACGAACTTGGTAAACTGTCCGTTCCAGCCCATGTTCACCGTTCCCGTGGAGCCGTGGCGGTTCTTTGCTATGATGATCTCGGCAATGCTGCTATCCTGATTTACCGCTTCCTCGGTCTTATAGTATTCGCTGCGGTAGAGGAAAATAACCGTATCCGCATCCTGCTCGATGGCTCCCGAATCACGAAGGTCGGACAGCATGGGCTTGTTGCCCTGACGGGACTCGGGTCCACGGGAAAGCTGTGCGCAGCAGATGACGGGGACCATGAGCTCCTTTGCCATGATCTTAAGGGAGCGTGAGATCTCGGAAACCTCCTGCACACGGTTATCGGTATGCTTATCTCCCGACATCAGACCCAGGTAGTCGATGACGACCAGCCCCAGGTTTTTCACTCGGCGAAGCTTTGCCTTCATTGCCGTGACGGTCATGCCAGAGGTATCGTCGATGAGGATATCGCAGCCCGCAAGCTCCCCTGCGGCTCTGGCAAGATTTTCCCAATCGTCGGGCTTGAGCTCACCCGTACGGAGCGTATAGCTATTGACCAGCGCCTCGCTGGACAGCACACGGTTGACCAGCTGCTCGGCGGACATTTCCAAGGAGAAGATGCAGACCGCCTTTTTGGTCTGCTTTGCCACGTTGGTGGCAATATTGAGGGCAAAGGAGGTCTTACCCATACCCGGACGGGCGCCTACCAAAACAAGATCGCTCTTTCCCATGCCCGCAAGGACTCGGTCCAATGCGGAGAAGCCTGTTTGGGTTCCTTGGGTTGCTTCCTTGTTGGTATTGAGCTCGTGGAGATGGTTATATACGTCTCCCAGCACCTCACGGATATGGCGGAAGTTCTTGGTGTCTCTGCCCTGAGCGATGTTGAAAATGAGATTCTCGGCGTGGTCCAGAATATCGGTGACCGCCTCTTGCTCGGAGTACGCCGATTCGGAGATCTCATTACAAGCGGCGATCAATTGCCGCAGGACGCTCTTTTCCTTGACGATGCGGGCGTAATCCTTGATATTGAGGGCATCGGGCACTGCCTCGGTGAGAGTGCGGATATAATCCTCTCCTCCCGATTTATCGTAAATGCCCTTGGTGACCAGCATATCGATGAGGGTGACCACGTCGATCTCACTGTTGAGCAGGAAAAGCTCGTGCATAGCAAGATAGATCTGCTTATGCTCGGAAATATAAAAATCGTTGGCTCCGATCAGGTCCGCTACCTCGTTGAGGGAGGCAGGATCAATGAGCACCGAGCCTAACAGGGACTGCTCGGCGGGCATGGAGAACGGAAGCTTTTTGATCAGTTCTTCTTGCATAGTCTTATTTCTCGCAAACCAGGACGTTGATCTTGCCGTTGATCTCGGTATAGAGCTTAACGTCTATTTCGTATTTGCCGTAGGTCTTGACGGGCTCTCCCATGACGATCTTGCGCTTATCGATGGAGATGCCGTGGTCAGCCTCCAATCTCTCAGAAATATCCTTGGAGGTGATGGAGCCGTAGAGTCTGCCGTCTGCCCCTGAGGATGCGGGGATCTTTACCAGGATCCCCTTGAGCTTTTCGGCAAGGGCACGGGCTTCCTTCTTTTCGGTCTCGATGCGGTACAGGCGAGCCTCCTCCTTGACCTTTACGTCGTTGAGGGATTGGGCGTCTGCCGCCTTGGCAAGCTTGCGGGGGATCAGGAAGTTCTTTGCGTATCCGTCGGATACCTCGATCACGTCATTCTTTTTTCCCTGTCCTTTAACGTCTGTTAACAAAATCACTTTCATGATGTAGTCTCTCCACTTTCTGTTGGTTTATTTTTTGGAACGGTTTTCGGATTCGTATTCGTTATCCATATACTCGTCGATCGCTTCCTTCAGTTTGCGGCAAGCGACCTCCAATGACACGTGGGACATTCTTGCCCCTGCCATGTCGTAGTGTCCTCCGCCGCCCAGCTTTTGCATGATGATCTGCACATTGATCTTATCGTGAGAGCGGGCGGAGATAGTGACGGTATTCTCGGCTCGAAGCACGGCAAACGACGCCTCGATTCCGTCGATGTTCATCAGCTTGTCCGCTGCCTTTGCAACGGCGATATTATCCTCCTCGGTAGCGGGATGATCGACGCTGAGCCAGGTCAGAGCGATCTTATCCCGATAGGTACGGGTGCGACTGTCGATATCGCAAGCGGTGAACAGGTTGGACATGGTCTCGGTGAAGAATTTGCGCACCGTGTTGGCATGTGCTCCCCTCTCGTACAGATAGTGCACGGCGGAGAAGGTCTGCATGCCTACGGCGGTGGTGAAATTCTTGGTATCCAGCATCATGCCCGCCAGCATCAGATTTGCCTCCTCCTTGAGAAGCGCATCACGGTGGGGGCTGAATTCCAGCATCTCGCTGACCAGCTCGCTCGCCGCAGATACGCCCGGACGGATATAGGTCATCAGGGGCTTGAATTCGTACAGCTGATCCTGACGGCGGTGGTGGTCGATGATGACCACGTTATTGATGCATTTGAGAAGCTTGGGGGCTTCGGTGTTGAACACGTTATTGACGTCGCTCATGATGAGCAGCGTATCGGTGCGGACGGCATCCAACGCCGTATCTCCGCTGATGAACATGGAGCGGTATTCGGGCAAAGACGCCAGCATATCGTAGCACATGCGGAAATTGAAATGATCCCGATTGACCACGATTCGGATCTTGGAGGTGTCTCCCCGACGGGCGCAGATGGCAAGACGGGCAAGACCTACGCAGGAGCCGATGGAATCGTAATCGGGAGAGCGGTGTCCCATGATCAGCACGTTGCCCGCCTCCTTCATCAAGCGGCACAGATGCTGGGAGTTAACAAGGGAGGTGATGGTGGTGGAGCCTGCCATGGTATTGACACGTCCGCCGTAGGGGGTGACGGATTTTCCGTCATTGACCGCCGCTTGGTCACCGCCCTTTTGCAGGGCGATATCCAGGGCGTCTCCTGCGGCACGCTCCTTATCCTCGAAGCTGCCGTCGATGGCGCCTACGCCGATGGAGATGGTAACGGGAAAGCTGTTATCTCCCAAGCGAATGTTACGAATGGTATCCAAAATGCGGAACTTTCCCTCGACGCAACGATCCAAGGCTGCACGGGTAAAGACCAGAAGGTATTTTTCCCGCTCGTATTCCCTGAGCATTCCGCCGAAGCTTGCCGCCCACTCCTTGAGCTTTGCCTCGATCTCGTTGACGGCGGTACGGTAGCTGACACGGATATATTGCGCAAGCTCCTGCAAGCTGTCGATGACGATATACGCCACCACAGGCTCGTTTTCATACATGGTCTGACGGATCTGCTCCAGCTCGGTGATATCGTTGAAAACAACGAAATAGTAATCCTTTCCCCGAGAACGGAGAATATAGCACTTCAAGCCGTACTTCTTACCTTCAATCTCGGTGATCATGGGCTTGGTGTTATCAATGGGAACGCCGTCCTCGTTGAAGGTGATGTCCTTTACCTGTCCGCCGTTTTGCGCAAAGGCAATGATCTCCTTCATGGGCACCGTGCAAAAGCTGTTCAAGGGAACGTTGCACACGGGAGAGCGGTATTGCAGGATATCCTGCAAGGCTCCGCTGACGATCTTGACCGTGCCGTCCTCGGCGATGATGGCGTAAGGGATATACACCACGTAACGGAACATATCGCTGATCTCGGTAGTCATGAGTTCTGCAATATCGTCCGCTGCACGGATGCGCTTATAGCGGAGCAGATATGCCGCCAGAATCAAGCCGACCGCCAGAAGATAAACGCCGCAGAGAATGAATCCGTAATTGCGGACAAGAACCAGGTCGTCCACCAGGCACACCACGCACAGAAACATTCCAAGCAGCACGGCTCCGATGATGGCGCTGACCAGCATCGGGGGACGCAGATCTACACGGAAGGCTTGGCTTTTCTTTTTTTGCATAAGGTCATCTCCTTTTTTAGAGAATTCAAACGAACGGGTCACAGGGGGTTATCCCTGTTTTGTTTTTTCTTGTATCTTTCGTTGGAGCGCTCCCAAAATCACAGAGGACGCACCAAGGATCGCCAAAATGTAAAGCGCAGAAAATCCTACGCAACAGAGTGCGAGAACGGTCAAAAGGATCAAAAAGACCTTGCCGCCTCCCTTTGCCATCTTTATTTGCAGGCGAATGTTCCAAAAGCCGAGAACGCAAAAGCCCGGAAGCAGCATGATGCAGACGTTTTGCATCAAAACCGTGAAGATGGAATAAGAGCCGAAAAACAGAAGGACCACGAAGCCCAAAAGGTACAAAACCGCCGCCGTAAGGCTCATGGTGAACACGCAGGTGGCAGGCGTCACCACCTGCTTCCAACCGTTTTTGAGGTAGGTCAGATTCAAAAACAGCTGCGCTTCGTAGGAAAGAATGCCACACAGTGCCACGGTGATTCCCGGAAGAATACCGTAGAGCTGAGAGATCAGTCCGTTGACGGTGGATTCGCTCAGCAGAGTGTTGAGTGCCTCGGTCAGCTCCTTGATCTCCGCCTCGGTAAAGCCCTGTGCTGCGGTGCTCAATTCCGCCAACAGCTCGGCTTTGACAAAGGAGATCAGATCCAGGACGGCGTAACGAACGCCCTCCAATGCCGCAGAGATCGCCGAAGCCGACACGGACCCCTGCGTTTGGTATACTGTATAAGCAAGAAGCGCAACAAGGGAGATCAAAAATCCCGCCTGCGTCCAGACGATGGAGGAGGTCCTTCCCTTTTGCGTACAGGAAGCATAGGACAAAAGCGCTCCTGCAGGCAAAAACGAGAGGGCAAGCAGAGCAAGCGCAAGACTTCCCGTGAGAAGGAAGGAAATACCGACGCCTGCCAAGGGGACGGCGAGGGTCAGGTACGGCAAGCGGCGTGAAGCAAGCAGAAACGCAAAGGTCGCCGCTCCAAGGATCAAGGACAGGGCAACGGTAGCCCCCGAAATGCTAAAGGTCAAAAGAGACGTCAGCAGTGCTACCAAAAGCAGCGGCACCGTTGCTGTGGGAGCACGCCCGACGGTGACTGCATAAATGAGCAGGAGCGGAAGCAGGATCATGGAAACGATCTCGTTGCTCCCACAGCCTACGCCAAGAGACGACAGGAACAGTGCAATGAGAGCAAGCGCCAGATTGCTGTTTTGCAGGCGTGGAAAGTTCTCTCTTTTGTCCCAAGGATTGGCGGGCGCTTGATCGAACGTCTGATTCATCCTGAACTCCTCCTCTCTTTTTTGTGACTTCTTTTTTTGCCGATGGCATACTATTATCTCATTATAATATTATACCATACTTTTTTTCATTTGTAAACACTTCCGTTATATTTTTCACGTTTTTTCACAAGTTTTTCAAAAAGGGATCAAAGTTGCTCCCTTTTCTTTGAAAAAATCTTGAAAGCGGCAGAAAAAGGTGCTATAATGTACCTGCAAACGACAAAAATCTTTGGATTTGGAGAAAAAGCATGAAGGAACTGTTGAGCTGCGTTTTGGATATCGGCGAGCAGATGCTCCTTTGCGGCGCAGAGGTGCACCGTGTAGAGGACAGCGTCAAAAGAATGTGCTACGCCTTTGGCGCCACCCGTGTCGACGTCTTTATCATTACCAGCACTATGATCACCACCGTCTACAATCAAGAGCATATGCCCTTTACTCAGACCCGCAGGATCACGGGCACGGGCACGGATATCGAGCGCTTACATAAGCTCAACGCACTCTCCCGCCGCATCTGCTCGGAGCAGATGACGATTTCGGAAATCCGAGGAGAATTTGAGGAGATCTTAAAGACAAAATGCTATCCCTTTTGGTTGGAATGTGTCTCCTGCGCCTTGATTGCGGGGGCTTTTACCCTCTTTTTTGGCGGAACGCTGATTGAAGCGTTGGTCTCACTGGTGGTGGGGACCTTGATCAAGCTTGTGCTTCGCTTTACCGAATTCGCCTTGATGAACGCTGTTTTTGCAAAATTCCTTTGCACGTTTTTGGCAAGCGTTCTTGCCTTTGGCGCTATGAAGGCGGGAATTATCGGGAACATTGACAAGGTGATGATCGGTAACATCATGTCCCTGATCCCCGGCATCGGTCTGACTGCTGCCATGCGGGATCTGTTTACAGGAGACAGCATTGCGGGACTGCTTCACACCTTTGATGCCGTGATGACTGCTCTTGCCATTGCCGCAGGATACTTTTTGTTTACCTGCACCTTAGGAGGGCTTTGATATGACGGAAATTATGCAGATCATTACCGGTTGCATCGGCTCTTTAGGCTTTGCCGTTCTTTTTAATATTCGAGGAAAAAAGCTGATCTTTGCTACGCTGGGTGGACTTTTATCCTGGTCGCTATTTCTTCTGTTGGGATTCTTTATTGAAAACGAACCCGTGCGATATTTTATCGTTTCCCTCTTGATCTCCCTGTACTCGGAGATCATGGCTCGGGAGCTGAAAACTCCCACGACCACCTTTATCTATACCTCTTTGGTGCCCTTGATCCCCGGAGGATCGCTCTATTACACCATGTCCGCAGGCTTTGCGGGGGATCTTACGGGCTTTTTGGACAAGGGACTGTATACCCTTTCCCTGGCAGTCGCTCTTGCTCTTGGAATCGTTTTGGAAAGCGCCGTGATGAAAATGGTGTTGAATAGCCGAGAGCAGCATAGGAAGAAAAAGTTGGAAGTGAAAAAGTAAGCTACAGCTCCTATTTTCACAACCGCCCTCTCCGTCACGCCTGCGGCGTGCCACCTCTCCCACAGGGAGAGGCTTTATGGGAACTTGTTGATGCTTTATCCTGCTTTTGTCTTTCCGCACGTTTTCCGCTTCACGGCAGAGATAAACAAGAGAAATGAAACAACAAAACC
>JAFTMU010000057.1 GCA_017452215.1 Clostridia bacterium | reverse complement strand
GATAGCTTTCAAACAGCTCCTCCTCGGTGGGATAGCGATCGAGAGAAAGGTATAAAAACTCGCTTCGTAAAAGCCCGATCCCCTCAGCACCGTTGAGCAAAGCAGGCGCAACGTCCTCCTCCCTGCCTACGTTGGCATAGATCAGCAGCTTTCTTCCGCTGCGGGTGATGGCAGGCTTATTGATCAGGGAACGCAGATATTTTTCATGCTCCCGGGCAAGCTCATTCTCCTGCCCCATCTTTTTTTGAAAGGAGCTTCGTTCCGCTTCATTGGGAGAGACCACCAGCGTCCCCTCCCCCGCATTCAACAGTCCCGTCTCTCCGTCAAGGGATGCCTCCATGCTTCCCACACCGATCAAAGCGGGAATCCCCATGGCACGTGCCAAGATCGCCGTGTGTGAATTGGGGGTTCCTCCAAAGGTAACAAAGCCAAGGATCTTGGATTTGTCCAGAGAGACCGTCTCAGAGGGAGCCAAATCATCCGCCACCAAAATATACGCCTCCGATTCCTCCGCTCCATCCGTTTCTCCGCCACCATCAAGAGCAGCGAGGATCTGTCTTTCGATATCCCCGATGTCCGCCGCCCGTGCCGAAAGATAGGGGTCGGGCAAGGCTTGCAGGATCTCGGCGTATTTTTGCGCCGCATTGCTGACCGCCTTCTCCGCAGCAATCCCTTCCTCGATCAAAGCATTCATCAGATCCGCAAAGTCCTCGTCGTCGATCAGCATCCCGTGGATCTCAAAAATCTCCGCTTCCTTTTCTCCAATTTCCGCAAGGGCTTTTTGATGCAAAAGCTCGATCTTTCTCTTTGCTTTTTCTCTTGCCTCCAATAGCCGCTTGCGCTCAGTCTCACGGTCCCCTACCTCTGCCTTGCTGGAATAGGCGGAGATCCTTTGATAAAATTTCAACGTTCCGCAAGCGCTCCCCGCTCCGATCCCTACACCGTGTAAGGTCAGGCTGCTGTTTTGCTGTTCGGTATTCCTCATTCCGATCTCCTCACCCCAACTGTTCCGAACAAAAGGCCTCCAACGCCTCTTTTGCCCGATCCTCATCCTCGCCTGTAATACAAAAATGAAGCTCACTGCCATGCAGCGCTCCAAGGCTCATCAAAGCCAAAAGACGCTTGCCGTCAGCCTCCTTTTCTCCGTTTTTAATGCGCACCTCAGATTCAAATTGCTTGGCAAAGGTAGCCAATTTCCCCGCAGGGCGGGCGTGCAATCCGTTTGGATCGGCGATCCGATAGGTAAATTCCTTCATTGTAATTCCTCCGCTTTGTCACCATATTTGAACGGTTCAAAATAAATTTCCCCTTTGACGCTATTTTTCCTAATTATGAACGCATTATGCAAATATGCCAACCAAAGTTTTTGGAAAATAAAAAAAGGGGGTGTCTCAAATGCGTTTCGCATTTGGTCGACACCCCCCCTGGTTTTTGCTTTGCGGCTTGACGCCGCAATTTTCGTCCATAATTTGACGGTATTTGATCGTACTTGCAAACGAAAAACGCAAATTCCCGGCACAAAAAAGCCTACCATCGGCTTTTTTGCGCGAGGGGCTGTCTCAAATTTGCAATTTGAGACAGCCCCTTTTGTTGTATTTGCGATTAGTAAAACCTGCTTTGTGGTAGGTGTCCCTTTTGGCACTCTTTTTTTTTGTTGACAAAACTCGAAAAATGCCGTATAATAGAGGCAAAGAAATAAAGAAGGGACGGAACGAAAATGGTTTTGGATTTCTTCATCTACGTGGGCAAGGTTCTGCTTTTGACCCTGTGTGTGCCCATCGTGTGCGGCCTTGCCGCATGGCTTGCGGAGCGGCTGTTCGTTCGCCTCTCGGGATCGGGCAAGATCCTGTACGTCTCCTCGGTGATCGGAACGCCGATCCACGAGCTGGGGCACGCCCTGATGTGCCTTTTATTTGGACACAAGATCACCGAGCTGAAATTGCTGCTGCCTCCCAACCACCCCTCGGGGACGCTTGGCTACGTTTCCCACAGCTACAACCGCAAAAACCCATGGGCAGTGCTTGGCAATTTGTTCATCGGCATTGGACCGATCTTCAGCGGGCTTGGCGTGATGATCTTGGCTCTTGTTTTTTGTTTCCCGTTGCAGTGGAATGCCTACATCACCAACGCATGGGGCTTGGTGGCAAGCGGAACGGTGGGGATCTCTGAGATCCTTGACGGTGTGATCTCTCTGCTGCTCTCCATGCCCGAGGCGTTTGCCGCTTGCTGGTGGCAGGCTTTGATCGGTCTTGTGATCATTCTGTGCGTTTCCCAGCACGTGACCCTGAGCGGCGCAGACATCAAGGGGAGCCTCTCGGCGTTTCCTCTGTACGTTTTGTTGCTCTTGATCTTTGGCGGCATCACGGCGCTTTGCGGTGTGCAGACTACTATATTGGAGGGGCTGTGGTTCTTTAATCTGTGCCTGCTCTCGCTGTTCTGCTTGGTCATTGCCTTTTCTGCCGTGTGGATCCTTTTGGCGCTCCTGATCTGGTGCGTGCGCCGTATTTTGCGGTGGTTCTGACGAAAAAAGTGGGTGAGTCAAATCGACTCACCCACATTTCTTATATCGGATTTTACTGCTTTTTTGCAAGCTGCTCCAAAAGCTCGGTCTGACGAGCGACGTTGGCATAGAATGCTTGCAGCTCGGCTTCTTTTTTGGCAGCGGCCTCGGCGGCGGCCTCCGAAGCAGCGGCGGCAGCAGCCTGTTCCTCTGCACTCTTCTTTGCCTCAGCCTCCGCTGCGGCAGCCAGCTCCTTGGCCTTTGCTTTCGTCACGATGTGACGGACGATTCTTGCAATGATAAACAGGGTCATTGCAATCATGAAGAAGTTGATGATGGAATTTACAAAGGTTCCCCAATCGATGTAGATCGAGTTGGCATGGTCGATGACCTCGGCGCCTGTTTCGTCTACCGTGTAGGCAGTTTTGAGGTAGGTATAGACCTCGCTGAGCGATTCGGTGTTC
>JAFTMU010000001.1 GCA_017452215.1 Clostridia bacterium | reverse complement strand
CTCAAACATATACGTAACGATGGGGATCAGGATACCGAAGGTTCCCCAGGAGGTTCCCGTTGCAAACGCCAATACACACGCTACTAAGAAGATGATAGCGGGCAGGAAGTTCGCAAGACCTGCCGCCGCATTGCTCATCAAATCGGCAACAAAATACTTTGCACCCATGAGAGAGGTCATGTTTTTGAGTGCCGTTGCAAAGGTCAGGATCAGGATTGCAGGCACCATGGCAATAAAGCCGGAAGGAATGGCATTGGACATATCCTTCATGGACATGGAACGGCGGAATGCGTAATAAATCATTACGATCACCAAGGTGATCAAGCCACCCCAAGGAAGAGCAACGGTAGCATCGGTGTTAGAAAATGCCGTAATGAAATCGACGCCATCCAAAACACCGCCGTTATAAACAAGAGCAAACACGCAAGTCACGATCAGGACAAGAATGGGAATGATCAGATCGATCACTCTTCCCTTTGCCGAGGGCTCGGTGGGTACGGATTCCGCACGGTCACCCGTGGTGTACAGATCGCCGTTCTTGATAGCGTTGAACTCATGGGTTCTCATGGAGCCGTAATCAAAGCCCAAAACTGCAAGACCGATGACGAAAACAAAGGTAAGAAGCGAATAGAAGTTAAACGGGATCGCCGTGATGAAGAGCTCCAAGCCCTTGCCGTCCTCTGCATACTGCGAAACGGCAGCCGCCCAAGAAGAAATAGGGGCGATCATACAGATGGGCGCCGCAGTGGCATCGATCAAGTAGGAAAGCTTTGCACGGGAGATCTTGTGTCCGTCGGTAACGGGACGCATGACAGAGCCTACCGTGAGACAGTTGAAATAGTCGTCGAAGAAGATCAAAACGCCCAGACAGAAGGTCGCAATCATTGCTCCGACACGGCTCTTAATGTGAGTCTGTGCCCAACGTCCACACGCCGCCGAGCCGCCTGCCTTGTTGATCAGGGCAACGATGATACCCAGCTCCACCAAGAAGATGAAGATGCCGGACGTACCGGAAACGGCGGAGATCAAGCCGTCATTCAAGAGAGAATCCACGGCAGTGATGGGAGAGAAGTTGGTATACAGCAATGCTCCCGAGAGGATTCCCACAAACAAGGAGCTGTAAACCTCCTTTGAGATCAGTGCAAGACCGATAGCGATGACAGGAGGAATGAGCGCCCAGAAGTTGCCTCGAACACTTCCGTCACCCGAGCAGGTTTCGCATACCTCGCCGTCGATCGCTCCCGTAGCGTGACAGTCGATACAGGAGACCTCGGACATAGCGCCGCCTGTTATCCCTGCCACGATCATCAGCACCAGGATCGCAGCCACGGCAATGGCAAGCACGATTTTTGATGTCTTTGACATAAAAAATTCCTTTCTTTATTTGCACGCCCTTTCAAAGCAAAAAGAAGGCGCAGCGGAGCGCTACGCCAACAAGACAAGCTCAAAGGAATCCTTTTGCCCGGTTATTGATAGTCCTCCACTAACGTGACAGTGAATGCGGTATTTCCGCATCCCCCAGCCCAATCCGACGGAAAAATCAGATCGGCTTCGGCAAGATCTCCTTTTGTGCGTTCCCTTTTCCGAGAATCTCTCGCACGACTCATAGATCCTGCGCCTCTATCTCTTTATTTTGAACAAAGCTATGCTTTGATGAATTCAGTATAACATTTTTGCAAAAAATTGTCAATATTTTTTTAAAAATAATTTATCGTTCCGTCACTTTTTTGTCTTTTAAATTGACTTTTTTATCGATATATGATAAAATAGGTCTTGGAAAGAGTTTATCAACAGAAAAGGAAGTGCCCAATGAAAGAAACGAAAAAGCAAGAGTGCCGTTGCGAGGATTGCGTTTTTTACGATTACGACGAGGATTTTGACACCTATTCCTGCCAGATGAATTTGGATCAGGACGAGATGGCGCATTTTTTATACGGGCATACACAATCCTGTCCCTATTACCGCTATTATGACGAATACAAAAGCGTTCAAAAGCAAAATTAAAAAAAAAGGACGGAGCTTCGGGGTTGAAGCTCCGTCCCTATTTTAGTAGAACCACTCGATCTTGCGCTTAATGTAAGCCATGATTCTGCCACGAATGTATTTTTGATTTCCTCGTACGAAATTACAGATCTTGGAGGGGTCCTGGCGGTAGTTTTCCATAATAAAACGGAGCGCCTTGACCATCTCGGTCTCCCCTGCCTGTCCCAATGCCTCGCAAATGGAATTGACAGTCTCGGGTGTGGAGGACAACAGATAATCCCAATAGGACTCCACGTCCTTATCAGCGAGATCGTAAAGCATTTTGTATGCGATCAAGGGGCGATAGACCTTGCGATAGCCCAATTTCAACTCGTTTTCCAAAACGTCGCCCGTCCAAAGCTCCTCGGGGCTTTCACTGACAGTGGTCAAGAGGAAATTGAGACGCTCGTTGGCAAGCTTGAAGGTCAATTCCTCTACGGGGATATTTCTCTTTTTTTGACGGTCAAACAGGAAAAAGTTTGGCTCGGTATCACGGCTCAACCAAAGATACAAAGCGATCAAAAGAGACAAAACGATCATCAAAACGGCAATAATGATGCCGATCACCGTCTTATATGCGGCATCAGCGTTTGCAACCGGAAAAACAAGGATGAGGATTGCGCCCACGAAGCACAAAACGGCGGCGATTGCCATCAGCAACGGTAACCACTTTTTCAAAACAGAACTCATTTACGTCGTCCTTTCTTCTTTACATTATCTGAAACATATTATACCATATGAAAGTCGGCTTTGCAAGAGATTTTTTCTTTTTTCAAAGGCTTTTTTCCAAAATCTGACCGTAGCGCTCCTGCACAGCGTCGATATATCGCAGATCGGCTCCGATTACAAGAGTCAAGCGCCCCACAGGATACCTGGCGGCGGCAAATTGTAAGGCGAAGGAAAGCTCTGCGGAGCTTGCCAAATAACCGCAATGCAATGCCCAGCGCATTTCGTTTTGGTGCGGGCGTGAAGCAAAGGAAAGCAAGGCTTCACTTCCCCGTCGATCGGCGGCGCTCCAAAAAAGAGCGGGCAAGCCTGTGGAGCGCTCGGTATATCGAAGCAAGGAAAGGGACTCCTCTCCTTCGCATTCCAAGAGGAGGATCAAAGGAACGTTCTTTTCGTTACAAAGCAAAGAGATCTCTCGCAGAATCTGCCCTGTGAGAATATCGGTCTGTTCCCGTGTCCTTTTTTTAGAGCGGAGAGCGCATTCAACGTGATAAACGCTTGGTTGAACGAAGCGGAACGCTCTGTCCAATCTAAAAAGGACGCTTTTACTGCCTGCTTTCAGAAATGCTGAAAAAGCGGCGCAAATTTCCTCTTGGAAATCGGCATATGACGTTGCCTTGGAATCCAAAAAGAGATGACAGTCCAAAATCGGGGAAATATTTTTGGGCAGCTCCAATGGTAAATATAAGGTATCGGAAAGCCAGGAGAGCTCCTTTTGCGGCAAAAAGTCGGTTCTTTTTTTGGGAGAGTGGGACAATTGATCGGAGATCTGTCTCCACAAGAGGTCACAGGTGCTTGGAGACGGCTCTGGCAATCCTTGAAAATGCTTTTTCAAAAACGCCGTGATCTGTCCTTTTAAGGGGTGTCCGTCTAACAAGGGAAAGGAACGGCATAGGGCTTTGAATTTTTCATAATCGGAGGCTCGGTCTCCAAGCTCCGCCTCACCGACGCCGCAAAGATACAAAAGAGCGGTCAGCTCCCGACTTTGGATCAGCTCGGTTGGATTGGTCAAGTGCCCCGTAGAAAAAAAACGGTGCGGAAGCGTTCCGTAATCGGCGGCAAAAATCTGTTGGTTCATTTCGTCCCTCCTCTCCGCTCTCATTATACTATAAAAAAAGCGAAAGGTCAATTAAAATCAGTGAAATTTGCAAATTTTTTGTATCCTGTGTAGACGAATCGGGATTTTTATGTTATACTGTACATAATGCAAATGAAAGGATTCCCGCAAAATGGATTTTAATGAGTTCAGCCTGATCTATCCCTCAAAGGAACATCGACGCCGTCATGACAGTGGCGAATGCGTGCCCGATATTGATCTGTTTACCCTGCAAGAGCTTGGGCTTTTGGAGATCTTTACGCTGAAAAACCGTGATCTTTCTGAATTTTTTACCACTGATGCCGAGGTAATGCGTTACCGTATGGCTACCTTTGATGACATGATGCGCTGTGCTCCCCTCTCGGATATGCTCAACAAGCTGGTGCCTGTTCTGAATGACATCATGGAGCTGAGAAGATTGGAGGCAGACAGTGGGGATACCACCGACTATCTTTCCAGCATCACAGAGATCGAATTGTACGTTTCCAGCATCAAGATCCTGCATGAGTGCCTGACCGGTGTGAAGGCTGATTTGAAGAGCCCTGCCTTTGTTTCCCTTGCAAAGCTCATCACTGAGCTTGCAGAAAGCGATTACTACCGAGAGCTGAACCAAAAGCTGAGCGAGCTGACGCAGAGAGTACGTGAGATCAAAAGCGTGACCATCGGTGTCAATCTTGACGCCCAGCTTCGCCCCACCTCGGCAGGCGTGCTTTCCATCAATCCAGAGGCGTTCAAATCGGGGGACGTTCTGGACAAGATCCTGCGTTTAAACTTTAAAAACGACAACTACACCTGCATTGCCAACCTGGTTCCCTTTGGCAAAAAGCAAAGTGAAAATCAGAAAATGGCGCTTTCCCTGGCGTTTAACAGCGCTATCAACGACGTGTATCGCTCCTCGCTCAAATCCTGGAAAAAGATCGTGCAGGCATACGTGTTGGAGAACACCGAGTTCTTGCTCAATCTTATACCCGAATTTGAATTTCTGGTCAAGGGAACGAATATGCTCAAGGAATTGCAGAACAAGGGGTGTGCTCTGTCTATTCCCGAGATCAGACCGATGGAGGAACGCAGATTTCAAGCCACGGCGCTCTATAACCCCTGCGTTGCCTTGAAGATCGAGGATGAGATCGTAGCAAACGACCTGATCTTTGACGATAAAGCCACTATCTACGTGCTTTCAGGTCCCAACCGAGGCGGTAAATCGGTGATCACCTGTGCCCTTGGACTTGCGCAGGTCATGATGCAGCTTGGAATGTACGTGCCCGCCAAGGAAGCAGTGCTCTCTCCCGTGGACGGCATCTACACCCATTTCCCCACCGGCGCCGATGACACCATCGATAAGGGACGTTTGGGTGAGGAATGCGCCCGTTTGAGTGAGATTCTGGATTGTGTTACAGCAAGCAGCCTGGTTCTTCTGGACGAATCCCTTTCTTCCACAGGCAGCTTTGAGGCCTCCTACATTGCGGCAGAGGTGCTCAGCGGTCTTGCTCACATTGGTTGTCGTTGTCTCTTTTCCACCCACCTGCACGAGCTTGCGGCAGAGATTGACAACATCAACGCCCGTTCCCTTTCTTCGGGCGGCGTTGCCATTGATACGCTGGTTGCAGGCATGGAGGGCGAAGGAAAGCGCTCCTTTAAGATCATGCGTGCCAAGCCCGACGGTAAGAGCTATGCCCGTGACATTGCTGAGAGTTACGGGTTGACGTATGAAAATATTTTGAATCGGATTGCTAAAGAACAATAATTCAGCGATTGATTGACATAAAACAAAGGCGTACCTTCAAACAGAAGGCACGCCTTTGTTTTATATGAAGTTATTCCGTAGTATAGTTGTCGAAATAGCCCTGAATGTGAACGATGGGAGTTCCCTTATCGCCCGAGCCGGAGGTCAGGTCGCAAAGAGAGCCGATCAGGTCGGTGAGCTGACGGGGGGTGGTTCCCTCGGACGCCATCTTTCCTACCAGGTTGCTATCCTTCTTTTGAATCTCTCCCTTGATTGCTTCTTTGAGCGCCTCACCGGACAGAGAAGCAAAATCGTTATCGGCAAGATATTTCAGCTTGAGCTCGTTGGGCGTGCCTTCAAGACCGCTCGTATATGCGGGAGACACGACCGGGTCGGCAAGCTCCCAGATCTTTCCTACGGGATCCTTGAATGCGCCGTCGCCATAGACCATGACCTCAACGAGCTTGCCCGTTGCCTTGAGCAAACGAGCCTGAATGTCCTCTACCAGCGCCTGGCAATCTCTCGGGAAGAGCTTGACCTGGGTATCGGTTGCCTTATTAGAGCCCAAAAGCCCGTAATTTTCGTTGTAGCCGCTACCGTTTACAGGAGCGGTAAGGATCTCGTCGATGCCGTAAACGATCTCGGCGCCTGCTGCTTTAAGGATGCGCTTGGTGCGTTGACGGGTATGGATATCGCAGTTGAGCACGTTCTTGGTATACTTCAAAACGGCACGGGCATCGTTGGCAAATACGATCTCGCAATCGGCGCCTGTCTCACGGATCAGGCTCTCATAATATTCCACGTAGTCCACGCCCGTGAAGCGATGCTTTTCGTAGCCGAACAGCTCACGGTAGCGCTCCAGAGTCAGGACGTCGCTATACGGATTGATGCCCTTTTCATCCAAAGCATCCAGGCTGATCAGATGATTTCCGACCTCGTCGGAGGGGTAAGAGAGCATCAAAACGATCTTTTTTGCGCCCTTTGCAATTCCCGTAAGACACACGGAAAAGCGGTTGCGGCTCAAAATGGGGAAAATCACACCCACGGTCTCGCCGCCGAATTTTGCCTTGATATCCTGTGCGATATCGTCAATCGTTGCGTAGTTTCCCTGCGCACGTGCAACGATCGCCTCGGTCATAGCCACGACGTCACGGTTACGGATCTCGTAGCCCTCACTCTTTGCTGCTTCCAGGACGGATGCGGTTACGATCTCGGCAAGATTGTCTCCGCTGCGAATGATAGGGGCACGAACGCCACGGGATACAGTGCCAACCATACGGCTCATAAATACACACTCCTTTTATTTCCTGTCAAAGGACAGGCATCAGAAAATTTTCACGCATTATAGTATACCAAATTTTTGCTCGTTTGTAAAGTGATTTGGCAAAAAAAATTTCCTTAATCAAAAAAAATATTGGTAATCATCAGTTCTATCGTAGTTTTGAAACGTATGTATTGTGATTGATGCCTCAACATCTGGAAAAGACGGCAAAATTCAAAATGAGCATGTAGATAAGCCAGATATCATGTAACAAAAAGAGCATCCCCGCAAATTTGCTGACTCGGTAAAAGCACAGGGTCACGCCGACGGAAAGGCAGAGGATCAAAATGGACTCCAACACGCTTAAAAAAACGAAGCCTGCCCCGAACAACGTGGGATACCAGCAAAGCTCCAGGACCGCCAGCAGCACAAATATCATGCCGCCTTTATATTTATCCACTTCGCAGCCGCCCAGACGGTACCCAAGCACAAAGCCTGCGCTACATCCGATCATAAAAAACGAGACCGTCCAAAGAAGTGTCATCAGCCAGACCGGAGGGATCAGATCGGCAATATTGAGCGCCACCAGGGTCAAATACGGACTCCCCACGAAAAAGCGGACCAGGATCCCCCCTGATACCATCATGATGCCCACAAGCAGCATCAGCATCGGACGGCTGCATTCCATCTCCATGTTCAGCCATGCGCTGACCGTCATTTTTCCAAAGCCTTTTTTATACAAAAACAGCACCTCCCGTGAGATGCTGTTTTTTTCTTCTGCATCTCCCATACACTGTATGAAAAACGCATGGGTTTTATGCCCTATCCCGCACGCCGCCAAGGGATGGGCAAAAGATCGAGATCCTCCTCGGATTCGTTTTCGTGTTCCTGCTCCGCCGCACTCTCCGTATGCTCGGTACAGGAACGGTTGAACTGTATTCCCTTTCCCGATACGCCACGGTAGCTTCCCTTTTCTATCCCGAAATAGGGCTGTTCCCCGTTGGGATTGATCTCCAAGTCCTCGGGATCACCATGCCAGACGTATTGGGCATCGGTGATATAGATCTGCATTGGAAAATGCCGTTCTACCCGTATCAGCGCCACCTCCTGTACACATTCATCGGGACAATGACCGTGGCAGATGCCTCCGTGCTCGGTATCATACCGACAAAGAACGTGGCAGGTGCACTCTCCCCGTGGCTCTTTTCCCTTGACAAACCAGCCGACCTCCTGTCGGTTCCCCCTTGGGTCCTTGGTGCACGCCTCGCTCATGACACTTCCCGAATCCTTACAATAGGTTGCCTGTACCACGTTTGCAGGGACGGTAAAGGTATCCTGTCCTCCCTTCTTCAAAAACACGTCCCGCATCACACGGTTCCAGATGCCCGTGCATACGTT
>JAFTMU010000056.1 GCA_017452215.1 Clostridia bacterium | reverse complement strand
GATCACAGTGGTGCGGGGAAAGCCCATGGCAAAGCTTTCCGTCATCTCGGGCAACAGATCGGGCTTAAAAACAAAGCCGATATAGATCCCGTCGCCCACCCTTTCATAGGAATGGATCTGATTGGGGAAGGTGATAAAAATATCCCCTCCCTCCAAGGTATGCCGCACCGAATCGGCATAAGCGATCATCTTCCCCTCAAAGAGGCAGATCAGCTCCACCTCACGGTGCAGATGAGGAATAAACTGAATGCTGTGTCCGCCCACAAAATCAAATTCGACGGATCCCTGTCCGTGCTTGATCTTCATTGACATGATCGAACCCTTCCTTCCATTCAGTTGCTTTCCCCGGGATATCTGCGCTTATTGACGTGACGGTGGATCAAAAAGAAGAAGAAAAATCCAAACGCAGCGCCCCCCAAGGCAAGCCCGACGGGAAGCAAAAAGCCGATGTCCGCCATGGGAGCCGAGACTTGCACGCCGCTGACCCAAAGCACAAAGCTTTCCTCGCTCTCTTGCACAGGCTCACTCAAAAGAGTGATCACACAGGGGGAAGAAAAATCAACGTCACTGACAAAGGAGAAAATATGAAAGCTCACCGTTTGCCAGCTTCCGCTGACCGCCTGCGCCTGGGCTTCATACTGCAAGCGCTCTCCGCTCTTTTTGACCCCCTCCAGGCGAAGGGTCAGCGTATATTCCCCGCCGACGGCATATTGGGCAAGCAGGTGCACGGAGAGGGAGGAGGCGCCTTGAAGCACGCTTGGATCCTCTATTCTTCCCACCACGCCCGTCTCACTGCTTTTGGCATCCAAAAAGGTATAAAGGACCGGCTTGGAAAGGGCGGCGGAATCACGGATCACAGGCGCCTCGATCCCTCCCAGGGCGGAAAAGCCGTAGGTGCTTCCATCGGAAAAATCAAACACCGTCGTCCGATGCCCCTCCACGTCTCCCATGCTTCCAATGCCCACAAGGGAGATGCGGGAGGGAGAAACCGACCGCACCGTATCCCAAACGGCAGCGCCGTAGGTCTTGCAAAGATACGTCTGCTCCTGGGTCAATCCCTCATCAATATTGGCAAACATCTCGGCGATCCTGCGCTCCTCCCCCTTGGAGGAAAGCAAGCCCACCTGATCGTTTCTTTGAAAGCCGTAAAGGATCAGATCAAATTCCGCCTCCACTGCCTTGGCGTAGGTATAGGCGTAGGAGACCGCCTGCAAGCCTTCATCCGAACTGTCAAAGGCAACGTCACACACCGCCAGATACAGGGGCGCATTCTTGTGTTGCTGCAAAGCATCCGACACCGCTTCCAGAGTTTTAGCGGAAACAAGCTCCGTGTTCTCACTCTCCCACAGTAGCCCGTCCACAGGAGCGGGGATCACAGCGGCACCCCAATCAAAGGAGCAGGTGCGCATCAAAAGGGGGGCAAGCTCCTCAAAAAAGAGCGTCACGCCCTCCACGGTCTTTTTGTCACACACCACGTAGATCCTGCCGTCTCCCACACGGGAGCCCAACGCCTTGTGGGCAACCGAGGTCCAAAGAGCAGTCTCCTCTACGTTCATTCCCACAGGGTCCAGCAGCCAAGCCGAGACTGTTCCGAATTCTCCCCCCGAGTACCGACGGGCAAGAAAATCCAAGAGTGCATTCTGTTTTTCCACCCCGCATTCCTGATCCAACACCACACGGAGCGATACCTGCGCTCCCGATGCCGACGCCTCACGGACACGGGCATCCATTCCGCCGATCACCGAGGAGGAGACGGCGTATTCCTTTCCGTTAAAGGAAAAGCTCAGATCCAAAAAGGAGAGCAGAGCCTTCACGTCCGCTTCCACCGTTACGTGTGAAGCTTCAAGAGCGAGCGCCTCTCTCACGTCCGTCACCGAAAGCCCCTTGGGATCCTCTGTCCACAAATAGCCGTTGGACACCGAGGCAAGCGCCTCGGGATTGCTGATCCCCCGGGTCACGGGAAGGATCATAGCGCCGCCGCTGTAACAAACGGCAAAAGTAGAATACAGACGAGTGCGATCCCCATCCATCATGGGAATAGAGAAGCGCATGGTGGAAGCGATCTTGGCACTTGCCACCGAGCTTCTCCCACGAATATCCGAAACAGTCTCCCCGGGATAGATCTCATATACGTAGGCATATTGCCCCTCGTGCTCCGCCACGCTTGCGGCATCCAGCGTCACCGACACTTCAATGCCCCCGTCGGCATTCACCGTTACCGAGTCAAAGCTCGTTCCCAGGAGAGGATCTCCCTTTTTAGTGCAGCCTGCGAAAATGGCGCAAAGAGCGATCAGCAGCAAGGCAGCCGATAATAAATATACGTACCGTTTCTTTTTCATTTTAAAGCCTCCTATCATAGGATCCGCCCCGATAAAAGCGGGGAACACGGGAGGAGATCAAGCACAGGGTCTCATAATCGATTGTCCCCGCCTGTCTTGCAAGCGCCTCCGCCAAGGGTCCGTCCTTTCCAAACAAAATCACAGTATCTCCCACACAGGCATCACTGCTGCTCAGATCGATCATGCACTGATCCATGCACACCCGTCCCAGAATAGGAGCGGAAAAGACACCTGTTGCGGTCCTCACGCACACGGGGGCGGGGCTGTATGCCCGTACAAATCCGTCGGCATATCCGATGGGCAAGACCCCTACGGTCATGTCCGAGGGAGCGCAAAAGGTACCGCCGTAGCCCACCGTCTCTCCCTTTTTCAATTGGTGAATATGTACGATTCTCGTTTCCAAGGTCATCACAGGCAAGAGGGGAAGCTCTCCGTGCAGGGAGGGAGAGGCGCCGTACATCACAATGCCGAACCGCACACCGTCAAGCCCCGCAGCCACCCCCTTAATCGAGGCGGCGCTGTTAGAGGCGTGATAAAAGGGGATCCTCTTACCCCCGTCCTCCACAAGACGGCGAACGGCAAGATAATTTTCGCTCTGCTCTTTGGTAAATCGCACCCCTGCCTCGCTCTCCTCGTCCGCCCGTGCAAAATGCGTAAACATACCGTCAACCGAAAGATTCGGATATGCAAAGAGTGAGAGGATCTCACGGGCAGTCCCACGGATCTCCTCCTCGGAGCGAGCGGCAAAGCCGATCCGTCCCATGCCCGTATCCAGGGCAACGTGGGTGCGTAAGCGCACTCCCGCCTCCCTTGCGCTGTTCTGCAAAGCGCAGGCGTGGGCAAAGGAGACCAGCGTCTGGGTCAAGCGATAGCGATCCAACAGGCAAGCATGACGGGGGTCGGTATAGCCAAGAATCAATATCTCGGCATCCTTGTTTGCGCCATCGCACGCCTCACGCACCGCCACCGCCTCCTCAACAGAGGAGACCGCAAAAAAATCACAGCCCTCACCGAGCAGCGCACGCACACAATCGGGCGCACCGTGACCGTAGGCATCCGCCTTGACCACAGCAATAGCTCTGACGTTTGGAGCGCTTTTGCGCACGTGTCCAAGCAAAGCACGGTAGTTGCTTTGCAGGGCGTCAAGATCGATCCTTGCCACCTTTTGCGCAAAGGGCACCTGTGGCAGTGAGGAGTATAAACGGTAGAAGCATTCTTCCATTGCAGTCTCTCCTTTCCCTTCATCGGTTTCTTGATTTTTTAAACAGGGATATTATATCACGATAAGACAAATATTGCAATCCTTTTTTTCATGAATTTCAAAAAAGAATCATATAGATATACAAAAATAAAAAAGGAGATCCGAATGCGCAAACTGTCAAGCCTTGCTTGCTTCTTATTGATCCTTGGGGTACTATTTACCGTCACCGCCTGCAAAGATGGAGGCACGGGGAGTTATTTTTCTTATCGGGAGAGCAATTTTCACGCCGAGATACGGGGAGAGCTCAACGGCGTTTCCTTTACCGCCGAGATCGGACGAACGGGCACCGAGGATGGCGCCAATCTCTACGTCACTTATCTTTCCCCCGAGGCACTGAACGGCTTGACCGTCACGCAAAACGCCGGCGGGGAGGTGTCCGTTTCCCTTGATGGAATCACCCCGGGTACAGAGACCGTCCAATCTCTCATCGCCCCCCTGCAAGCCCTGTTTGAGGGAGAGGAGATCCTCACCGTCCAAAAGGACGGGCAAACAACGACCTTGCAAACCGCCCCCGACCAAGTCCTCACCCTCTCCTCCCACACCCCCCTCTCCTTTACCTCCCCAACCCTTACCTTCACCGTCCTCTGGTGGGAGAAAGGGTAAAAGGGGGAGAGATTGTGCTATGCATGGCTTACCCCGTCCCTTCAAGAACTTTTAAACGTGGGGTATATAAAACTTAATTTGTAACTGCCGTGCGGTATTCGTTTGTGCCGTAACCGTAAGATATCGTTTTGTGCGTTGTCCCACCAACCTTGTAGGGGCGATTCATGAATAGCCCCGTTTTAAAATTCAGGTACTCCTTTGGACGGGCGGTTCGTGAACCGCCCCTAAACGGGGTGGGTCCGTTTTATCATGTGCGGTGGAAATCGCTCGTTCTTGTAGGGGCGATTCATGAATCGCCCGTTTCAAAAATTCTGTGCTCCCCTACGGCGGGCGATTCGTGAACCGCCGCTTGCGGCAGGCGACGCAGGGATCTCGTAACGAGTTTTGTTGTCCTTTTGCAAAAAATGTAACATTGATCTGTGTAAAGCCAAATTTTAATTTTTCCACAACCGACAACTTTTTTCAAAAACAGACGTTTCCCCGCCGCCCGCTCCCCCTCAAAAATATAAAAAATCATCAAAGTGATTGTAAGTTTAGTAAACCTGCACATTGACAGAGGTTGCTTTTTTGTGATAAAATGATAATGAATTCCTTCATATTTGTTTCTAATGCACAACATTTCAACACATTTTTTGTTCAAAATAAAACCTTCTTTTTGCGAATAAAATTCTCTCTTTTTGCAAAAGAACGTAGAAAAAAAGGTTTTTTTTCAGCACTCTGCACCCATAACATTTGAATTTCTGTGCGAAATGCACATTTTTTGTTAAAAACAACGAAATTTAAGTATCTTCTATTGATTTTTTTATTATATATGATATAATACAGTTATCAAAGAGCATTTTTTATCACCTTTTGCACAAAAAATGAAAAAATTTGCTCATACTAATTCAGAGCAACCCCACCTTGGCTGCACGGAAAGGAAACAAAGCGGAGATGAAAGCATTAAAAAGGCAACCCAATACAACGCCAACCGAGCAAAACGAGCTTGCGGCATATCTGTTCCATCAAGGAACCAATTACCGTGCCTACGAATACCTCGGAGCTCACCGCATAGGCGACCGTTTTCTCTTCCGCCTATGGGCGCCGAACGCCGATTACGTGTCGGTGTGCGGCGATTTCAACCAATGGAACCCGGGAGCGCACCCCATGGAGCGCATCACGGGGGGAGGCATTTGGGAAGCGAGCCTGCCCTGCGAGCTTGTCAAGGACGGAGCAAATTATAAATACTTCATCCGCAACGGCGCAAAGGAGATCCTCAAAGCAGATCCTTACGGAACAGGCATGCAAGCGCCTCCCGAGACCGCTTCGGTGATCAGAGATATTGAGGGCTACGAGTGGCAGGACGCAGGCTGGCTCAAATACCGCAAAAAGAGATTTGACCGAGCCCATCTGAACGCCCGGCCCATCAACATCTACGAGGTGCATCTGGGCTCCTGGAAAAAGCACGAGGACGGCAGCTACTATACCTATTCGGAGCTTGCCGAGGAGCTTGCTCCTTACGTCAAGCAAATGGGGTACACCCATATTGAATTGATGCCCGTCAGCGAATATCCTTACGACGGCTCCTGGGGGTATCAGGTCTGCGGCTATTACGCCCCCACCGCCCGCCACGGATCCCCCAAGGAATTTATGCAATTTGTGGATCATATGCACACAGCAGGCATCGGCGTGATCCTGGATTGGGTCCCCGCCCATTTTCCAAAGGACGCCCACGGCTTGTACGAGTTCGACGGACAACCGCTCTACGAATATCAGGGCTGGGATCGCATCGAGCACGAGGGCTGGGGCACCCGCCGCTTTGACGTGGGACGGGAGGAGGTACAAAGCTTCCTCATCTCCAACGCCGTTTATTGGCTGGAAAAGTATCACGTTGACGCCCTGAGAGTGGATGCCGTTGCTTCCATGCTGTATCTGGATTATGACCGCCGTCCCGGGGAGTGGGTCCCCAACGCTTACGGGGATAACCGATGCCTGGAGGCGATCGCCTTTTTCAAAAAGCTCAATTCCTACCTTGCAGGCAACTATCCCGACGTCATGACCATCGCCGAGGAATCCACCGCATTTTCCAACATCACAGGATTTGAAAATGACGGCTTGGGCTTCTCACTCAAATGGAACATGGGCTGGATGAACGATTCTCTCTCCTATGCCGAGGAGGATCCCCTGTGGCGGAAATACCATCACAACCTGATGAATTTTTCCATCACCTATTCCTTCAGCGAAAAATTCATTCTCCCCATTTCCCACGACGAGGTGGTGCACGGCAAAAAATCCCTTTTGGACCGTATGCCGGGGGATTATGAGACAAAATTTGCGGGGACCCGTGCATTCATGACGTACATGATGACACACCCGGGCAAAAAGCTCTTGTTCATGGGATGTGAACTCGGAATGTTCCGTGAGTGGGACTATGAATCCGAGTTAGAGTGGTTCCTGTTGGACTACGATATGCACCGGAAAATCCAATTGTTCACCGCAGAGCTCAATCACTTTTATCTCTCCCGCCCCGAATTGTGGGAGACCGACGACCAATGGGATCGCTTCCAATGGATCGATGCCGATAACAGCGAGCAAAGCATCCTTTCCTACCGCCGCACCGCCAAAAACGGGCGTGAAGTGGTGATTTTAATCAACTTCTTACCCGTAGAGCGCAAGGATTTCCTGTTGGCTGTTCCCTATGCGGGAACGTGGGAGGAGATCTTCAACACGGATGAGGAGCGTTTTGGAGGAAAGGGAAGCGTCAACAAGGGCAAGCGCAAGACCGAGCCCTGTATGCTGCGAGGCTACTGTGATGCCATCAACATCACCGTTCCCGCCATGGGCGCCGCCATTTTCCATTGCACCCGCAGGGCAACCAAAAAAGGCTGAGCGGGGACAAAAAAAAGAGACCTGTAAGGTTTCAGACTGTAGACAGAACTATCCGCTGTCGTCAGTTCGATTAAAGTTTTCGCCCGCCTTTTTCAAAAGGCGGCGCAGTGGAGGCTGCGTAAGCCTCCTCGCCGTCCGCAGACGGCGAAATTACTTCTCTTTTCGGCGCTTTTCTTTTTGCCAAGCTTTTTCTTTTGCGCCTTCTTGGTCAAAAGAAAAAGCGGAATAAAAGAGTTTATGCAAATTGACAAACTGTGTGTCTTTGGTCTACAACCTGAGACCTCGAAAAATCCCTTCAAAAACTCGATCTTTTCACTTATTTATTCACAACAGGAGGATACGAACGCTATGTTCAAGAAAAAAGAATGCGTTGCCATGCTGCTGGCAGGCGGACAGGGAAGCCGTCTTTACGCATTGACTCAAAAAACCGCAAAGCCCTCTGTTTCCTTTGGCGGAAAATACCGCATCATTGATTTTCCTCTTTCCAACTGCATCAACTCGGGGGTAGATACCGTGGGTGTTCTGACCCAGTACCGCCCGCTCTTACTCAACGAATATATCGGCAACGGACTTCCGTGGGACCTTGACCGCACCTATGGCGGCGTGCAGATCTTAGCTCCTTATCAGGGGCAGGGCGGCGCCGATTGGTACAAGGGCACGGCAAACGCCATTTGGCAGAACATGGAATTCATCAATCGCTACGATGCAAAATACGTGCTGATCCTCTCGGGTGACCACATCTATAAGATGGATTACGCAAAGATGCTCACCTACCACAAGGAAACGGGCGCCGATTGCACCATCGCCGTTATCGACGTTCCCATTGAGGAGGCAAGCCGCTTTGGCATCAT
>JAFTMU010000055.1 GCA_017452215.1 Clostridia bacterium | reverse complement strand
TATGGCATCAATGCCTCGATTTCCTGGGGAGAAGCCTCGCTGTGAGCAACGGAAAATACCGCCGCAGGATTTTTTGCTTTGACAGCCTGTACAAATTCGAGAATATTCTCTCTTTCGGGTGCCAATGCCCATACCTTTGCCAGATCCCACGCAGCCTCCACGATGGGGCAGTATTTTGCCTTGTTCACAGGATCCTTCCAAGGGTTGGATTCCCTTTCACATCCGAACTTGGGATTAAGATAGGGTCCCTCCATATAGAGACCGGCGATATTGGCGCCCTCGGGCTTTTTCATAGCGTTACGCAAAAGCTCGATCTCTGCAAGGTATCCATCCACGTCCATACTGAAATACAGTGCGGGACAGAGTGAGGTGGTTCCGTGCTGCAGATGTGCGAGAGCAGCACGCTCCGGCTCCTCTTGGAATACGATCTGCCCTGCGGCGTGGGTATGAATGTCCACAAAGCCGGGGCCGACGTACAAACCATTTGCGTCGATCACCTCGCTATCCTCGGGAAGTGCTGCGTTCCGCATTTCACCGAAGTCAACGATCTTTCCGTCCTTGATCAGCAAAAATGCCTCGGGAATAAAATGATCTCGCATAACGAGCGTTGCATTTTTGATAAGCATTGTTTTCACCTCATTCCATAATCGGTCAATAATAACCTAATTATAATTATACAAGATAAATTATAGAATGTCTATGCAAAATCACACCTTTTTTTAGCAAAAAGGGACCAAAAAGCCGCAAGCGGAGGCTCACGGCTTTGGTTTTGTACTTGAAAAAGCCGTTTTTGGTTTACGCCTTACCGACGGAACCGAACAACTCCATCTTTTCTTTTACGGTTGCTTTGATCGCATCCACACCGGGAGCGAGAAGCTTTCTGGGATCGAAGCCCTTACCAATGAGGTCCTTGCCCTCCTCAACGTACTTACGAACTGCGGCAGCGAATGCAAGCTGGCACTCGGTGTTGACGTTGATCTTGGAAACGCCGAGAGAGATAGCCTTTTTGATCATATCCTCGGGAATACCCGTACCGCCGTGAAGAACCAAGGGCATCTCACCCACCTTTTCGGAGATAGCTGCCAGGGTATCAAAGGAAAGTCCCTGCCAATTTGCGGGATACTTACCGTGAATATTGCCGATGCCTGCTGCAAGCATAGTAACGCCAAGATCAGCGATCATCTTGCACTCATCGGGGTCAGCGCACTCACCCATACCGATGACGCCGTCTTCCTCGCCGCCGATAGATCCAACCTCTGCCTCAAGGGAAAGTCCCTTGTCAGCGCATACCTTTACCAGCTCCTGCGTCTTTGCAATATTTTCCTCGATGGGATAGTGAGAGCCATCGAACATAATGGAAGAAAAGCCTGCGTCAATGCACTTATAGCAAGCCTCGTAGGTGCCGTGGTCGAGATGGAGAGCAACGGGAACGGTGATCTTGAGCTCGTCGATCATTGCCTTGACCATATCCGCAACGGTCTTGAAGCCGCACATATACTTTCCTGCGCCCTCGGAAACACCGAGGATCACGGGAGAATTGAGCTCCTGTGCCGTTTGAAGGATTGCCTTCGTCCACTCCAAGTTGTTGATATTGAACTGACCGACTGCATAATGACCTGCTTTTGCTTTGGTAAGCATTTCACTTGCCGAAACTAACATAATAAACCTCCTGGATTTTGAGTTCGTTTAAACATTAACATTATATACCAAAATTCCGCAAAAATCAAGGGGTTTTGAAAATTCCTTATAACTTTTATTATTTTTTCATGAAAGCGGATCCTTATCGGCATACTAAAAGAGATCAATATGTATATAACGGAAGGATTTGAAATGAAAAAAACGAAACGATTGCATGATCAATTGGCGAATGCACGTATTCCCCCATTGATTTGCAAATTTGCCATTCCGAATACCATAGGGCTTTTGGCGATCACGGTCTACTCCTTGGCGGACTCCTATTTCGTCGCCGCACTCGGCACGGAAGCGAGCGCTGCCGTGGGGGTCACCTTTGCGCTTCACGTGCTGATCCAAGCGGTAGGATATACCCTTGGCATGGGGGCGGGCAGCTTGCTCTCCCGTTGCCTGGGCGAAAAAAAGAACAGGGATGCCCGTGAATATTGCTTTGTTGCGATTCTCCTTTCCTTGGTCAGCGGAGCGTTGATCACCGTAGTAGGGCTTCGTTTCCAAGAGGCTCTGCTTCGCCTCCTGGGCGCTACAGCTGCAACTCTTGCGCCTGCGAGAGCATACGTGGTACCGCTTCTGTGGTCGGCAGCCCCCATGTGCGCCACCTTTACCCTGAGCCAGCTTTTGCGCTCCGAGGGAAAGGCACTGTATTCCATGGCTGGGCTGTCTCTTGGGAGTCTGCTGAATATTGCATTGGATCCTCTTTTGATCACGCAACTCAATTTTGGAATCAGCGGCGCCTCCATTGCTACCTTGATCAGTCAAAGCGTTGCCTGTCTCTTTTTGCTTGGCGGCTATCTCTTTCGCCCAAAGGAGTTTTCCCCCTTTCACGCCGTGCGTGGGGGTGCTTTTGTAAAAGCAGGAAAGATCCTGATCACAGGTCTTCCCTCCCTTTTCCGTCAAGGGCTTTCCGGAACAGCGGCGATCCTGCTCAATCATGCGGCGGCAAGCGTCAGCGAAGCGGCACTGACAGGAGTCACCCTGGTCTCACGCTTGTTTTTACTTGTATTTTCCTTTTGCTTGGGACTTGCGCAAGGCATGGTTCCAGTGGTTGGATATAATTTCGGTTCGGGAGATCTTCACAGAGTAAAAAAGGCGTATTCCTTCTCCCTTGTGGCTTCCACGCTCGTTATGCTCTTTTTCTCTATTCCTTTGTTCATCCTTTCCCCACAGATCTTTTCTATGTTTTACGATGATCCGTCGGTCATAGAGATCGGCAGTCAGGTGTTGCGTGCGCAAGCCGTCGTCCTGTTTACTCACGGGCTTGTGACCCCGACCATCTTCTATCTTCAAACCGTAGGACGCCCCTTTTTGGCAACCACGTTGGCGGTAGCACGGCAAGGCTTGTTCTACTTGCCTTTGATCCTCACCCTCCCCGCTCGCTTTGGACTTTGGGGCGTGGAATGGTCCCAGCCGCTTGCTGATGCCGCAACTTTTTTGTTTGCGATCCCCTTTCTGCTCCTATGCCTGAAAAGCACCAAAAAAACCAAAATTGCTCGGAGAGAGGTTTGACGCCTCTCTCCATTTTGGTTGTCGATGAATCGGGACGTTTTGAAGTCATCTTTCCAAAGATTATTTTTTTAATTAACAAGTAAAAATACAAATTTCAATTGTTTTTTTGAGGAGTGTATGATACAATAAAAATGTTAAATAAACAGTGGAGGATGCGATATGAAAAAAGCAATATTAATTTTACTTTGTTGTGCAATGCTTGTTGTAACAATTTCGTGTAATATCAATGACAGTACGGCGCATTCAACCGATGTGTCAAGTCAAAAGGATGATGCCCCCGTTACATTAGACCCCTCCCAATTGAATCCGGAGCCACATAGTGATTTGACAAAAAAGGCATCGATATGGCGAGATAAGAAAAGAGAGTTATATATATACATTAAAGAATGGGATGTCTATCGGCATATGACGGAGTTGTCTTCATATGATTCATTGTATTTTGACGATAACTGTATTGTAGTTGACGATGAAACAACTACAGTTTCGGTTATATATCAATACGGAAAAAACGATGAACCAACAATCATTACATATCACTTCAACAAAAATGACGAAACCGTTGAATCATACTCCGTTAAGCTAAACATCAAAGCAAGTTCGGAATATGATACATTCTTTGTTAATATGCATGACGCAAATCATGGATATTACTTTTTGACACCTAACATGTTCGGAGCCCTGGATGAGCGCATGGACGGAGTTTACGAATGGCCGTTGTTTATGTTTGAAACAGCTGATGGTGGCAAAAGCTGGAATCAAATTTTAACAAATACGTTCAATGGTACTAAACACGTGGGGCTTTTTAAATTCGTTTCTCCTCGAGTGGGTGTATTAAGTTTCCGACTTCAAGGTGACGAAGATCTTTGCAAACGTACCTATATAACTGTTGACGGCGGATT
>JAFTMU010000054.1 GCA_017452215.1 Clostridia bacterium | reverse complement strand
GGTCTGCCTTTCGGCAGACCTTTTGTGTTGGCACCCCCAACGGGAATCGAACCCATAACTACCCCTTAGGAGGGGGCTATTATATCCATTTAACTATGGAGGCATGATATTCAAATAAAGGGAAGAGAAGAACCGTGAAAAATTATACCACAAACTTTCAAAAAAAGCAAGCGAAATATAAAAATCCCTGAAAAAAATAAAAAAATCGCTCAAAAAGAAAAAAATATTTCAAAAAAAGGTTGCAATTCCAACAAAAATATGATATGATATTTCTGTAGAATAAGATATTTTGAAATATCTTTAATTAGTACAAAGATGTGGAGGATTTTACCATGGCAGAAATTTCTGTTCAATTCAGCAACAAAATCAATGGCTACAATAAAATTGAGGTCAATGAGTATGTAAAGCAGGCAGAAGCAAAGCTGCAAGAAAAGTCTATCGCTCTGGCAAACGCTCAGCAGCAGGTAGAGGAGCTGGAAGCAAAGCTGAACAAGATCACCGGTGCAGATTCCACCGTTGAGGAAAAGGTCGAGCTTTACGACAAGCTCATGAAGAAGATGGACGGAGATTACACCAACCTGTTGGCTCCTGCCATCGCAAAGGCAAAGGCAATCGAGGAGCAGGCAGAGAAGGAATATGCGATCCGCATTGACCAGGCTCGCTATGCTGCCGAGGGCATCTACACCGAGACTGCTGATCGCATCGCAGGCGTTGTAGATAACAACATGGACAGATTGTACAATCTGTTGGATGAGTTCATCTACTCCAAGACCCTTCCCGGCCGTGTGTCTGCATTCGTTAAGAACTGCAAGGCGCTCGCAAGCAAGATCTCTGAGGTTCCCACCAAGGTAGCAGACAAGGCAAAGGCAGCTGCTCAAAACCTCAAAGCTCGTGTTACATCCAAGAAGGCAGCAGAATAATTTCAAAGGATAACGGATCACAATGCACATCGGTGAAAGGATCCGTGAATTGCGTGTCTCCAAGCTCATGACACAGTCGGAGCTGGCAGGCAAGGGCATTACACGGAATATGCTGAGCTGTATCGAAAACGGATCCGCCAATCCTTCGCTTTCTACCATTTTGTATATTGCAAAACGGTTGGGCGTCCCCGCAGGCTTCCTTTTGGCTGAGGAGGGCGACGAGATCGTTTATCGCAAGATGAGCAATCTTTCCAATATCAAAAGGGCATATACAGCCGGAGATTATCGGGGGTGCAGAAGCCTCTGCTTCTCCGGCTGTCCAAAACCGGATGATGAAATCAGTTTACTGTTGGCAAGCTGCGATGAAAAAATCGCCGAGGAAGAGTTTTTCAACGGTAGGCTGCATTCCTCATGCCGTTTTTTTGATGAAGCCTTGAATTATGCCGAAAAGACCGTCTATCCCACCCAACACATCGAAGCCGAGGCAAGGGTGTTCTTTCACTACATGGAGCGCATCTCGTCCACACTGTACTCCGACGTTCTGGATACAGCCAAGGAGCTCTCGGTGGTAAGCACCTCGGTGTTTTCCCATTATAACAACACTCTGGATGCTTTGGATAACGGTGATACTTCCGTGGCTGACGACTTCCTTTCCTCTGTTTCACCCGAGGTCTTTTGGCACAAGCATATAAGGATCAGAAAAATGATCCTGCAAGGGGAGCACAAGGCGTCCATCAAGCTCTTGCTTGAGTTGTTGCACGCCGAGATTTCGCTCAATCCCATCAATCTCTACATTGTGCTCTGCGAATTGGAAAATTGTTACCGAGAGATCGAGGATTTCAAAGAGGCGTATCGCTATGCAAACGAGAAAATAGCACTTTTAGAGCAGCTTTTGAAAGAAATATGAAAAGAGCAGACGTCAGATCTGCTCTTTTTGTTTATCTTTTTATTACAAATTATTGTATACGTATTGACAAATACAAATCTTTGTTGTATAATTGTATACAAATAAAAAGTGAAAGGAATGAAAACAATGTTAGAGATTTCTTCCAAAACGAACTTGCTTGAACAAAGCACCTATAAATATTCGTTGCAGGACGTGGAGGAGCCCAATCTGTACCGTGAGGTTTATCCCTATACGGACGTTCCTCGCATCGCCTTCAACCATCGCCGTGTTCCTATTGGAATGCCGCAGGATATCTGGATCACCGATACCTCCTTCCGTGACGGACAGCAGTCTGTGGAGCCTTATTCCGTTAAGCAGATCGTTGATCTGTTCAAGCTCCTTTCAAGGCTCAGCGGTCCCTACGGCATCATCCGCCAGACCGAGTTTTTTGTGTATAGCCAAAAGGATAGAGAAGCGCTTGAAAAATGCCAGGAGCTGGGACTTAAATTCCCGGAGATAACCACCTGGATCCGTGCCAGCCGACAGGATTTCAAGCTGGTCAAGGACCTTGGCATCCGTGAAACGGGAATTCTTGTCTCTTGCAGTGATTACCACATCTTCAAAAAGATGAAGATGACTCGTAAGCAGTGCATGGAGTACTATCTGCAAACCGTTTCCGACGCTTTTGAAGCAGGCGTCATGCCCAGATGCCACTTGGAGGATATTACCAGAGCCGATTTCTACGGCTTTGTCGTTCCGTTTGTCAACGAGCTGATGAAGCTTTCCAAGCAGGCAAAAATCCCCGTGCGCATTCGTGCGTGCGATACCATGGGCTACGGCATTCCGTATCCCGAGGTTGCAATCCCGAGAAGCGTTCCGGGCATCATTTACGGCTGGCAGCATTATTCCGAGGTCCCTAGCGAAATGCTGGAGTGGCACGGACATAACGATTTCTATAAATCTGTCACAAACGCCACTACCGCTTGGCTTTACGGTGCATCGGGTGTCAACTGTTCCATGCTGGGCATCGGCGAGAGAACGGGTAACGTCCCCTTGGAGGCAATGGTGTTTGAATACGCCTCCTTGCGTGGCTCCTTCGACGGTATGGACCCCACGGTCATCACCGAGATTGCAGAGTATTTCAGCCGTGAGATCGGATATGAGATCCCGCCCATGACCCCCTTCGTTGGAAAGAACTTCAACGTGACCCGTGCGGGCATTCACGCCGACGGACTTTTGAAGGACGAGGAGATCTACAATATATTCGATACCAAAAAGATCCTCAACCGCAGCGCAACCGTCATGCTTGGAAAGGCATCCGGGCTTGCGGGAATCGCTTATTGGATCAACGAGAATTACCGCTTGAGCGGCAGCGAAGCCGTAGATAAAAAGGATCCGTTGGTCATCGCACTTAAGGAGTGGATCGATGCCGAATACGAGGACGGAAGACAAACCACACTGTCCACAAGCGAATTGGAAGAAAAGATCGAAGAACTTTCAAACAAGCGCTTTCAAAGGCTTTAAGGAGGAAAATCATGATCGAACATAAAACAATATCTCTTGCCGAGCAGGTGTTCGAGCGCTTGGAGCTTGAGATTTTAACAGGAAAATATCAACGGGGAGAGATCCTTACCGAGATGAAGCTGGTCTCGGATCTTGGCGTCAGCCGCACTCCCGTAAGAGAGGCTCTGCGCCGCTTGGAGCAGGAGCATATCATTGAGATCACCTCCAAGGGCATTCTGATCCTTGGCGTCACCGAGCAGGACCTGGAGGATATTTTCTCCATTCGCTTACGCATCGAGGGTTTTTCTTCCTATAATGCTGCAAAAAGGATCACCGATGAGCAGCTTGCTGAATTGAAAGAAACCCTGGAGCTGCAGGAGTTTTACGTTACCAAAAAGGATCCCGAGCGCATCAAGACCATGGATAGCCGCTTCCATCAGCTCATCTACCGCTTCTGCGGAAGTACCGTGATTTACGATACCTTGATGCCCCTGCATAAAAAGGTACAAAAATACCGCCGTGCCTCCGTGGAGGATGATAGCCGTGCGCAGCAATCCGCAAGAGAGCACAGGGCGATTTACGAGGCGATCGCAGCGCATGACGCCGATCTGGCTGAAAAATACACCACCGAGCACATTGCAAACGCCATCAAGCACATATTAAACAGAGAGGTAAAATAACATGGGATTGACCATTGCACAAAAAATTATTAAAGCCCACCTTTTGGAGGGCGAGATGATCGCAGGCAAGGAGATCGCACTGCGCATTGACCAAACACTGACCCAGGACGCTACGGGCACCATGGCATATCTGGAGTTTGAATCCATGGGCATCGACCGTGTCCGCACCGAGCGGAGCGTTGCGTACATCGATCACAACACCCTGCAATCCGGCTTTGAAAACGCCGATGACCACCAATTCATTCAGTCCATTGCCAAAAAGCACGGGATCTATTTTTCCCGTCCCGGCAACGGCATCTGCCACCAGGTGCACTTGGAGCGCTTCGGTATTCCCGGAAAGACGTTG
>JAFTMU010000408.1 GCA_017452215.1 Clostridia bacterium | reverse complement strand
AGTGTGGGCTTTTACGCTCTGTCGGGAGTGGAATATCTTGGCTTTCTTTTGTACACTGCCGCTGTGACCTACCTGACGGGTGTGGTGCTGCAACGGCGTGCAGATCGGGAGGATGCTTACGTTGAGCAACATCGGGACATCCTTTCCAAGGCGGAAAGAAAGGCGTATCGCAATGCGCAAAGAAAGAAGCGCTTTTGGGTGCTTTTGATAGGGCTGATCCTTGGATTTGGAATGCTTGCCGTACTCAAATATACCGCTTTTGTGATGAGCAACGTCCGCTCGGCGTGGACGGCGTTCGGGGGAGAGGCGTTTGCTATCCCGTCTCTGCTTTTGCCCTTGGGGATCTCCTTTTATACCTTTCAATCCATGGGGTATCTTATCGACGTTTACCGTAAAAAGGGGAGAGCCGAGCAGAATCCTATGAAGCTGCTTCTGTTCGTTTCTTATTTTCCGCAATTGCTGCAAGGACCTATCAGCCGCTTTGGAGATCTGCACGGACAGCTGATCTCGCCCCATCGGTTTGACGGATTTTCCTTCCGCTCGGGGCTTTTGCGAGTGGCGTGGGGATACTTTAAAAAAATGGTGCTTGCCGATACGGCGATGCTCGGCGTCAAGGCATTGGTGGCAGATCCTGCCGCATTTCAGGGAGTGTACGTTTTTTTGTTGATCCTTCTGTATTCGGCGCAGATCTACGGCGATTTTACAGGCGGGATCGACATTACCATTGGACTTTCCGAGATGATGGGGATCAAGTTGACGGAGAACTTCAACCGTCCGTTTTCCTCGAAATCCACCAAGGAATATTGGAATCGCTGGCACATCACCATGGGCTCTTGGTTCACCGACTACGTGTTTTATCCGCTTTCTGTGTCCCGACCGATGCAGGCGCTTTCCGCCAAGGCTTGCGATAAATTCGGCAACGGCTTTGGTTTGCGTTTACCTGTGTATACTGCCACGATCATTACCTGGTTCCTTACGGGACTTTGGCACGGAGCAGGGTGGAACTTTATCGTTTGGGGGCTTCTGAACTGCTTAGTGATCCTGGTTTCCCGTGAATTAGAGCCGATTTATCGCAGATTCTACAAGCGCTTTCCCACTCTTTCCTCCTCACGGCTGTGGGGAGCGTGGCAGGCGGTGCGCACCTTCCTTTTGATGGGTTTGATCCGCAGTCTGGACTGCTATCGCAACGTGGGAACCACCTTTTCGCTGTGGGGAAGCATGCTGACACGGTGGAATTTTGGGGAGCTGTTTGGACAAGGACTGTTCTCCTTTGGCATGAGCGGCTTTGATCTTGGTGTAGTCGTTTGTGCGGCGGTGCTGGCTTTTTTTGTCAGCCGCTTGGGAAAGGACGAGCCGCTTCGCTATCGCCTTTCCAAAAACGGTGCTCTTTGGCTTGCTTGCATTTGCGGGCTGACGGTGCTCGTTCTGATCTTTGGCGCATACGGCATCGGATATGATGCCTCGGCGTTTATTTATCAACAATTTTAAGGAAGAAATATGAAAAAAAGGATTATTCTCTGCATTTGTATTTTGCTATTGACCTCTGCGGTGTTATCCTTTGCACAGGCGCTTTTGGTGCCGAAATACATGACCGACTCCCGTGACGGCGCTCTGATCGCAGAATACTATCGGGAAACGCCCGATCACGACGTGGTCTTTATCGGTGACTGCGAGGTGTACGAATGCTTTACGCCGCCCACCCTTTGGGAGGAATACGGGATCACCTCGTACATCCGTGGCAGTGCCCAACAGCTGATCTGGCAATCCTACTATCTTTTAGAGGAGACGCTGACCTATGAAACGCCCGATGCGGTGGTGTTTAACGTGCTTTCCATGAAGTATGGGGAGCCACAAAACGAAGCGTACAACCGCATGACTCTGGACGGTATGCGTTGGTCGTCCAGCAAAACGGGGGCAATCAGGGCGTCCATGACCGAGGGAGAGAGCTTTTTATCCTATCTTTTTCCCTTGTTGCGTTATCACAGCAGTTGGAATCAGATCAAAGGT
>JAFTMU010000407.1 GCA_017452215.1 Clostridia bacterium | reverse complement strand
GTTCTGCGTAGCAGGTTCTTATAACGGCAGAAAGAGATAACAAATCGGTTAGTGGCCGAAATGTTATCTCTTTTTCTGTTAGTGAAGTTTTTGCTATCGCAAAAGTGAAGTTGCTATACAGTGAAGTTTTTGCTACGCACAAGTGAAGTTAAGTTTGCCCATCACTTCGCCGTCAGGCGAAACTTCACTCACAAAGTGAACTTCACTATCAAAGATAACTTCACTTGCCGGGAGGGCAAACTTAGTTTTAGCGTGTTCTCCGTTAAGGATAACACGCTAAATGTGCTTCGCCGTTTTTTATTTTTCTTCTTTTTCCTTTCCGTTGCCCAAGGACACCAGCGTGATCCCTGCGCAGATGAGCAAAAAAGCGACCAGGTATTGCCATTTCCAAATGTTTTCTCCTAAAAGGAGTGCGCCAAAGAGGGCGGCAAACATTGGTTCGGCAAACTTGATGATAAACAGCTTGGAAAGATCTCCGCTCTTCACCGCCGTAAACCAGATACAATAGCTGACGGTAGAAGCCACACAAATGTAGAGCAGGATATGCGCCTCTCCAAGAGCAAAGCGCATCTCTCCTCCCATTGCCTTACCAAGGATCAGCAAAGCAACACCGCCGAACAGCTGAGAAACGCCCGTCGCAGTCACAGGCTTGACCTTAGCAAACGCCTTTTTTCCAATGATATTGGCAAATACCGTGCAAAAGGAAGCGCAAAGGATCAACACCTCGCCAACGCCGAAGGAGATCCCGCCGCCATCCAGATTGATAAACAGGATACCCAAAAAACCAAGAGCCGCCGCAAAAAGCTTTTTTACGCTGGGACACTCCTCACGGAAGAACAAAAAGGAAAAGCTCACGTAAAATAATACGCCCACCTGCTTCAATATCGCCGTTTTGGAGCTGTCCGTCAGATCAAGGCCGATATACGTGCAGCTGTAATGCAGGATCACCGAGAACAAGCCCACCAAAAGAATAGGAAGAAGCGATCCCTTGACGGGACGGAAGGACTCCCGATCACGAAGCAGAGAAAACAGACAAATCACCGCTCCGCAAATGGAAAAGCGAACCCCCGCAAAGAGTAAAATATCCGCCACACCACTGATCTCATAGGCTGCGTAGCCCATTTTCACCATGGGAAACAGGCTGCCCCACATTACCATTACGGCAAGAGCCGCAAGCACGCTCTTATACTTCTTCATCACAAACACGTAAAACGACCTTTCCCACGTTTTCACTTCTTTGCAGGATCCCGTGGGCTTCTTCCGCCTCGCTCATGGGAAGCACACGCCAGATGGCAGGCTTGATCGCCCCGCTCTCCACCTTGGGCCATACGTTTTTCACCAATTCCGAAAGGATGTACGCCTTAAATTCAGGAGTACGGTTACGCAGCCTACTGCCTACCAAGTGGAGTCCCTTGGTCAGAAGCGGGCGCAAAAGCACCTTCGTTTCTATCCCTGCCAGGGTGGAGATCACGATCCAATAGCCGCCCCGTGCCATGTAAGGAAGGCTCTTTCCTAACGTCTCCCCCGAGAGACAGTCCATGGAGACCTTCACAGGCGTGCCCCGCTTCTCCTCCTCGGCAAGCACCTCCTCCACCGCCTGACGGGTGGAATTGATGATCACGTCAGCGCCCAAGTGCTTGATCTTCTCGGCGATCTCATCCGAGAGCACGGAGGTAATAACTCTTGCGCCAAACGCCTTTGCCATGGGGATCGCAACGCTGGCAAGCCCCGATGCGCCTGCGGGAATGAACGCAGTCTCTCCCGCTTCTAAATGTCCCTCGATGAAAAGATTGAGATAGGAGGTGGCATACGCCTCGGGGAGTGCCGACGCCTCCTCCATGGTAAGCCCCTTGGGAATGGGCATCAGCATATCTCGCTTCACTGCCACGTACTCGGCATACCCGCCGCCACCCAGAAGTGCGCACACACGGTCTCCCTTTTTCCATTCGGTAACAAGCGAGCCTACCTCTGCCACCACGCCTGCGATCTCCAATCCCATCCATTCGGGACAGCCTGCGGGCGAGGGGTACTTTCCCTCTCTTTGCAACAGGTCCGCACGGTTGAGAGCCGCCGCATAGATTTTGACGAGGACCTCCTCCTCTCCAATGACAGGATCGGGAACCTCCGACCAAACAAGATCCTTATTTTCGTTTACAAGCATTGCTTTCATTTGCTTATTCCTCCTTACAATCTGTCTTTTTTAAAACGTGGGGAGATGACGTGAATGAAAATCCACACCGCCGACAATTTCATTCAGCACCTTTTGCACCAGGCAATCGTGTTCGTAGGTGAAGGGGTTTTGCTTTTTCTTCGTCACGTAATCGTAAAAATCCCGCATCATGCTGTCATAGCGGCAGGAGTTGTTGATATCCTTCACGGGGATCTCGATCCTTTTGTCCTGATAACACTCTCCGTTTGCAATGGAAACGTCCGAATAGGTCATTTTCAACGTGTTCTCCAAGGGAAGGACGGAAATCGATCCCTTGCTGCCCGTGACAACGAATTGCCGCCGTCCCCAGCCGTTGACCTCTACCGAGGAAACGAACACCCGTGCCAGAGCCTTGTCGTATTCCAGCACAGCGAGACAGTTGTCCTCCAAGTCCACACCGTCAAGCTGCGTCTTTTTCAAAAAAGGCGTGATCCGTTTCGGCTCTCCCAAAAGATAGACGATCAGATCGATCAGGTGGCTGCCAAAGATGTACATCGTACCACCCTTGAAGTTGGTGAGCCACTCTTTAAAGGCAACGTTGTGATAGGTGCTCATCTCGGCGTTAATGGAATAGATCTCCCCAAGATCACCGTTTTTGATCCGATCGATACACCATTGTACCCCTGGGTTATAGCGATACATATACCCCATTTGTACGCAGAGATCCTTTTCCTTTGCCACAGAGAGCAGTCGCTCAAACTCGGCAAGAGTACCGCTTGCAGGCTTATCCATATGGATATGCTTCCCGGCGTCCACGCATTTTTGCGCCGTGGCGGTCAGATCCCAAACGTCCGTCTCCACCAGCAGGGCGTCGCAACGGCGGATCAACTCCTCGGTGGAGTACCTGGGCAATCCTTGGTACGCCTCATCGTTTCCTCTTTTCTCAACCCAACGAGGATCCTCCTCGCTGTATCCCACCACCTCGAAAAGCTCGGGAAGCTTGCGTGCGGCAAGCATCTTGGGACCTCCGTGATTGTGACCGATGCCGATCTGTCCTAATTTTATCTTTTTCATGATATCGCTTTCTCCTTGCTTTCAAGTTGAACCGTCAAGGTCATTATATCACCCTCCCTATCCTTGTGCAATATCAAATTTGATATTTTTATCATATTTGATACTCTTTTTCTTGACTTTTTGAATAAAACGTGCTAAAATCTAATTGGTATCTTACATTTTTACAATGAAAAAGAAGCGGAGGCGAGAAAAATGAACATGGAAATTTTATCAAATTTGGTCATTACAAAGATCCATTCCGCAACCACCATGTATACCTCCGGCGGCACGAGGATCAAGCGTGAGGGGCGCCCCTGTTGGGCGATCGTACACAAATTCGAGGGGGAGACTGTGTATACCGCAAATGGACGGACATATGTTTCGGATCGAACCCACCTTGCCATCCTGCCAAAAGGCTGCTCCTATGAATGGTACTGCACTCGCTCGGGTCATTATTTCATCATTGAGTTTGATGCCGATGCCCAAGGCCCCGACCTCCTTTCCCTTCATACCGAAGATAGCGATCGGATCCACACCCTCTGCCGCAGCATGGAGCAAAAGCGCCTCGCCAAGCGTCCAATGTGGCAGACGGAGAGCATACGGGATACCTACTCCATTCTCCTGCTTCTAACCGAGGAGGCAAATAAAAAATATCTTCCCGGCGAAAAGAAGCAAAAGCTCCTGCCCGCCCTGGATTATATGACCGAGCACTACAATCAACCTCTTTCCAACGATATGCTGGCAGAGCTTTGCGGCATCTCCACCGTCTATTTTCGCAAGCTGTTTACCCAATC
>JAFTMU010000406.1 GCA_017452215.1 Clostridia bacterium | reverse complement strand
CAGGTCCACGGCTCCAACCTCAATGCCGTCGATGTATACCAGCGCCGAGCTGACCGAGCCGCACAGGATCTCGGTTTCGTTGGCGGGTATATCATCGTCGTCAACGTACTCATAGGCACTGTCGTCGTCAAAGGGATTATCCTCGTCCTCGTATTCGTACTCAACGGGTGCCTCCAAAAGGGCACGGGTGCTGACTACGATGGAGTTTTCCAGAATGGGATCCAGCTGCTCACGCTTGAGGTCCTCCAATTTGTCGGTTGCGGCTTGAACGTTCTCATAGTAAGCGGCAAAGCCGGACTTGCAGGAGGAGGAGACCGCCATGCGGACAAAACCGCAAATGATGCACAGAAGAACGCCTGCACCAAGGGAGATGATGCTGTACAAATGCTCGGAGACGTTGGTGAGCGGAACGTCCTTTTTAACGTACCAGAAGGCAACGGCAGCGGCGATGCCTGCCAACAGGAGCAGGACCATCAGCGCCTTCAAAAAGGAGCGGGCGGATTCACGGCGCTTCCAACGGAATAAGGATTCTTGCTTTTCGTAGGCGGCATTCAGATAGGCGTCTTTTTTGGCAAGAAGCTGCTCCGATTCGCAAATCGTTTTTTTCGACATGAAAAAATTCCTCGTTTCTGATCAAATTTTCGGTGCGGGAGGCGCCGAAACAAACATCTATAACAACATTATAAAATTTTTTTTCGATTTTGTCAAGGGTTTTTCACAAGATCCGCAAAAAAAAGAAAAAAATCTTTCTCTGGGAGAGAGAGCAAAGGCTTTTGATGGAAAAGATCCCGATTTGTTGAAATTGAGTTCATATTTTTGGTGTAACATAAGAGGGAAAGGAAGGGATGACACCGTGTTTCGGATTTTAGTAGTTGAAGACGATAAAAACACCCGCAGATTGATGTCTGCGGTGCTGACCCGCTATGGATACGATCCCGTTTGCGCCGCTGACGGCGTAGAGGCGATGGAGATCCTGGATCACAAGCACATCGACCTGGTGATTTTGGACGTGATGATGCCCCGCATGGATGGGTATGAATTTACAAACACCTTGCGCCGTGCAGGCAGCACCATGCCCATTCTGATGGTCACGGCAAGAGAAACCCAGGACGACAAAAAGCGGGGCTTTATCATCGGGGCGGACGACTATATGGTCAAGCCCGTGGACGAGGAGGAGATGATCCTGCGGATCGCCGCACTTTTGCGCCGATCTCAGATCGCAGGGGAGCGAAAGCTTACCGTGGGCAAGGTAACGCTGTTTTACGACGCCTTTGCCGCACAGACCCCCGACGGGCTGATCGAGCTGCCCCAAAAGGAGTTTTTGCTTCTGTTCAAGCTTCTGTCCTACCCCAATAAGATCTACACAAGACGTCAATTGATGGACGAGATCTGGGATATGGACAGCGAGAGCGACGAGAGAACGGTGGACGTGCACGTCAGCCGAGTCAGAGAGCGCTTCCGTAATGTCAAGGATTTTGAGATTGTTACGGTGCGGGGGCTTGGCTATAAAGCGGTGGTGCCCAAATGAAACGCTCCGCAAAAATGAAGAACGAGCGCAGGGTACGCCTGTGGCGGACGCTCCGTTGGCGGTTGATGCTTTTTGTGCTGGGGATCATATTGGTCTCGGGACTTTTGACGGCACTGGTGCATCTTTTCTTGGCAACGGTGTTTGCAAAAAGCCCTTTGATGCTTGCCATCACGGTCAATCCCTACGTGTTTACCCTGGTGCTGCTGGGCGTGTGTACGGTGATCGGTACCGCTTTGGCGGTGTTTTTGGGAAAGTATTATCTCTTGCCCCTCAAACGCCTCAGTCTTGCCACCAGAGAGGTCAAAAAAGGGAATTTCAAGGTGCAGGTCAAGCAGGAGAACCACGCCATGAGCGAGATGGGCATTCTGGTGTCGGATTTTAACGACATGGTGCGGGAATTGGATAGCATTGAGCTGTTTCGCAACGATTTCATCAACAATTTTTCTCACGAATTCAAGACCCCCATCGTCTCCATTCGGGGCTTTGCAAGGGAATTGGAAAGAGGGGAATTGAATGAGGCGACACGGGCGGAATAT
>JAFTMU010000405.1 GCA_017452215.1 Clostridia bacterium | reverse complement strand
TCTTGGTGATGTTCAGGGTCTGCTCCTTCATGCTCTTGAACATAGACTCGTCCATGACGCCCAGAGCGGCAAGTCCCTCGCCGGTAACCAGCGGGTCGCCCTTTGCATCGTTCTTGAAGGTGCATTCCACGTAGCCGCCCTCAAGAGGGGTGCCGTCTGCGATATATTCGCCGTAGCGGCGGATAAAGCTACCTGTTGCTACCAAGCGGCAGATGACCTCCAGACCGTGACCGAATACGGTGGCGGGAAGCACCTCCATGGTTGCGTTTTCGATATCGGCGCCCACGTAGTGGGTCTTGATGCCTGCCTTTTTGAGCAGCTCGAAGTAGTGAATGGAGGTTTGGAGATTTGCCTTTCCGATGCCCTCGATGGTAAGACCTACGGTGTTTTCGCCCGGATCGAACACGCCGTCCTTGCCGGTGCAATCGTCCTTGAATTTGAGCATTACGTTGCCGTTGTCAAGCTGATAAACGTCCTTGGTTTTTCCTGCGTAAAGTTTTTTCATAATTCCAATACTCCTTTGATGGATGTTTTCACTTTTTCCAGCGGACAGGCAAAAGCTGCTCGCCGATATTTTTTACGGAAAATATTATACCATACATCTTTTTTCTTGTCAATAAAACAGAGTGAAAAAATATTGACCGACGGGCGGATATTTTTTGTGAAATTTTAATATTTTCCGAGTCGGCGCCCCGACGGGAAGATTTTGCGCGGGAAATAAGAGGGTTTTGCTTGAAAAAGGTTGACATTTTTCTTTTTTTGAGGTATAATAATTCGTATGTGAAAACGCTTCCTTTTGAAAGGAGTTGCAGGAATGAACGGAGATCTGATCAGGGGGATCGAGGATGGAATGCCGTCCTTTTCCAAGGGGCAGAGGCTGCTGGCAGCTTATATTTGCGAGCACTATGAGAGGGCTGCCTATCTGACTGCCGCAAAGCTTGGACAGCTGGTGGGAGTTTCGGAATCCACGGTGGTCCGCTTTGCCATTGAATTGGGCTTTGAGGGGTATCCCGAATTTCAAAGCGCATTGCAAAAAACGGTGCGCAGCCGTCTGACCTCCTTTCAGCGGATGGAGGTGAGCAATACTCTTATCGGCGACGGTGAATTGCCCGACAAGGTCCTGCTCTCGGATATGGACAAGATCCGCCGAACCTTGGAGGAGATTGATCGGGGCGCCTTTGCGGCGGCGGTGGACAGAATCGCCGAGGCGAAAACTATTTATATTATCGGTGTTCGCTCCTCCTCGGCTCTGGCAGGATTTCTCAATTACAATTTCCGCATGATCTTTGATAACGTTCGCTTTATACAGACTACCTCGGGCAGTGAGATGTTCGAGCAGATCATGCCTGTGGGGAAGGGGGACGTGATGATCGCCATCAGCTTTCCCCGATATTCCAAGAGGATCATCAATGCGGTGGAATATGCACGCAGCCGTGAGGCGGACGTGGTGGCGCTGACCGACAGCAAGCTCTCGCCTATTGCGGCGTATGCGGATCAGCTTCTGATCGCACACAGTGATATGGCTTCCTTTGTGGATTCTCTGGTGGCACCCCTGAGTATTATCAACGCTATGATCGTGGCGGTGGCACGGAAGAAGCAGGACGAGGTGAGTGAGCGCCTCGTTGCCTTGGAGGAGGTTTGGGACAGATATGACGTCTACGATAAGAAGGGACAGTGACGCTTTGCGGGTGGCGGTCGTAGGCGGCGGCGCCGCAGGAATGATGGCGGCGATCTTCGCTTCTGTGAACGGGGCGGCGGTGACGCTGTTTGAAAGAAACGACCGACTTGGCAAAAAGCTGCGGATCACGGGAAAGGGCAGATGCAATCTGACCAACAACTGTGAATTGAATGAGTTTTTGAATAACGTTCCGACCAATGCCCGCTTTTTGTATGCGGCGCTCTCTCGGTTTTCCACGGCGGACACCATGGACTTTTTTGAAGATTTGGGAGTTCCTCTCAAAACAGAGCGAGGCAAGCGTGTGTTTCCCCAATCGGACAAGGCGGGAGACGTGGTTGCGGCATTGGACAAGAGATGCCGTGTCTTGGGGGTTGACGTGGTCAACCGCCGTGTGGACGGGTTGCTCCTTGACGGGGATACGGTCAAGGGAGTACGCATCGGCAGCGAGGAGTTGGAATTTGACCGCGTGATCGTTGCTACGGGCGGTCGCTCCTATCCTATGACGGGCTCTACGGGAGACGGCTACCGCTTTGCCAAGGAGGCGGGACACACGGTGACGCCATTATTTCCTTCCTTGGTTCCCTTGGTGGCGAAGGGGACTTTTTGCGCCTCGTTGCAGGGGCTTTCCCTCAAAAACGTTTCTCTTTGCGTAAAAAACCTCCAAACGGGAAAAACTGTTTTTGAGGATTTCGGCGAGATGCTTTTTACTCACTTTGGGTTGACGGGACCCTTGATTCTTTCGGCGTCGGCGCACCTGTTGGACATTGCTCCCGAAAAATATGAAGTGGTGATCGACCTCAAGCCTGCGTTGGACGAAAAGACTCTGGATGCCCGGATTCTGTCGGATTTTGTCAAATATCAAAACCGTGATATGATCAATGCTCTGGGAGATTTGCTGCCCCAAAAAATGATTGAGCCTTTCATTCGCCTTTGCGGCATTGACGTGCGCAAAAAGATCCATTCCGTTACCCGTGAGGAGCGGGAGAGAATGGTTTCGGTGATGAAGGGGATCCGCATTCCCGTGATGGGTTTTCGTCCCATTGACGAGGCGATTATTACCCGAGGCGGGGTAAGCGTCAAGGAGATCGACCCCAAGACCATGGAATCCAAGAAGATCTCAGGGCTGTATTTTGCGGGCGAGATTCTGGACGTGGACGCTTATACGGGCGGCTTTAATTTGCAAATTGCATTTTCCACGGCGGTGGCGGCGGGAAGCGCTGCTGCGCTGTGATAATAATGATGAAAACGAGAGGAAAAATAAACTGATTCAGATTGCGATCGACGGTCCCAGCGGAGCGGGAAAATCCACCGTTGCCAAGGCGGTTGCCAAGCGTTTGGGGATCATCTACGTGGATACCGGGGCGCTTTACCGCACGGTGGGCTACTACGTACGCTCAAGAGAGGTTGACCCGAAGGACCCTGAAGCGGTTGCGGCGCTGCTCCCCGAGATCTCGGTGGAGCTGAAATATGTGGACGGCGTCCAGGTGGTCTTTCTGAACGGAGAAAATCTGGGGGATCGCATCCGCACGCCCGAGATGTCCATGTATGCCTCTGCGGTGTCTGCGATTCCTGCGGTGCGGGCGTTCCTGTTGAATACCCAGCGGGAGATCGCTGAGAAGAACAGTGTGATCATGGACGGACGGGATATCGGAACGGTGATCTTGCCCCATGCGGACGTGAAGATCTTTCTCGGCGCCAGTGACGAATGCCGTGCCAAGAGACGTTACGACGAATTGACCGCAAAGGGGATCGAGACCACTTATGAGGACGTGCTCTCGGACATGAGAAAGAGGGATCTGGACGACAGCACACGCTCGGTGGCTCCTGCCGTTGCCGCAGAGGATGCCATTCCCTTTGACAACTCTTGGATGACGCCCGAGGAATGCACCGACAAAATCGTCGCCTTGATCGAGGAGCAGATCAAGGGAAAGAAAATTTGATCAAAGATCAAAAGCAGGTTGTAGACCAAAGAAGCACATTTTTTCAATTTGCACAAACTATTTTATGCCGCTTTTTCTTTTGACCAAGAAGGCGCAAAATGGAAAAAGGCTTCGCAAGCTCAGCCGCAATTGCAAGCAATTGCAGCTTGGCAAAAAGAAAAGCGCCGTAAAGTGGATTTCGCCGTCTGCGGACGGCGAGGAGGCTTACGCAGCCTCCACTGCGCCGCCTTTTGAAAAAGGCGGGCGAAAACTTTCGTCGAACTGACGAAAATTGATTTTGTTTCAACCTAATTTGTTTAAAGATCAAAAGATTGGAGTATCCATGGAAAGGAGAGAAAAATGAGGACTGTTACCGTTGCGGAAAACGCAGGCTTTTGCTTTGGTGTGAAGCGGGCAACAGACCGCTTGGAGACGGCTTTGCGGGACGCCAAGGTCGGGGAGCAGATCTATACCTTGGGACATCTGATCCACAACGAGACCTATAATGAATCTCTCTCCAAAAGAGGCGTTCGTGCGATCGATGCGGAGGGGATCGATGAGGTGTTTGCCTCTGCCTCTGCGGACACTCCCGTGACTGTTCTGGTGCGTGCCCACGGTTGCCCCAAGGAAACGGTGGAAAAATTGGAGCGGCTCTCTTTGGAAAGCCCGTATTTTTCCTGGATCGACTGTACCTGCCCCTACGTAAAAAAGATTCACAGGATCGCCGAGAATTGCGATCCCGAAAAGCACTTTTTCGTTCTCATTGGAGCGGAGAAGCACCCCGAGGTGATTGGCATCATGAGCTGCTTTGGGGGCGAGAAGTACGTTTTTTCCTCCTCGGAGGAAATGGAATTGGCACTTTTACAACGGGAAGGTGGCAATTTGAACAAAAAAACGCCCGTTATGGTAGCTCAAACGACCCAAAATTTGGGCATTTGGAACAAAAGCCAAAAAAATCTAAAAAAGCTATATACAAATCCCGAAATTTTTGATACAATATGCAGTGTGACTGAATTGCGCCAAACGGAGGCGCAGGAGCTGTCACGGCGGTGTGATTTTATGATCGTGATCGGGGGCAGGGAAAGCTCCAACACCGCAAAATTATATGAGATCTGCCGCCGTGAGTGCGGCAACACCGTGTGGATCGCCAATGCTTCCGAATTGGATGCTTCAATGCTTTCCACCGCACAACACATCGGAATCGTCGCAGGCGCATCGACGCCAAGCGATGAAATACAGGAGGTATATAAAACCATGAGCGAAATGAAAGAAAATTTCGAAGAACTGCTCGAATCGCAGTGCTTAACTTTAAATACAGGAGATGTCGTTATCGGAACCGTCACACACGTTTCTGACGCTGAGCTTCAGCTGGATGTTGGCGCAGGCGTGACCGGTTACATAAAAGCGGATCAGATTTCCAATGACCCCGCTTTTAAATTGACCGAGAACTTTAAAAACGGCGACAAGGTGGAAGCCTTTGTCATTCGTGTCAGCGACATCGAGGGTGTAGCTGAGCTTTCCAAGAAGAGAGTAGACGCAGACAAGAACTGGCAGACCCTGGTGGATGCTTGCGAGAACAAGGACGTTCTCGAGGGCAAGGTCACCGAGGCAGTCAAGGGCGGCGTTGTGATCATCTACAATGCAAACCGTGTCTTTGTTCCTGCATCCCAGACGGGTGTTCCCAAGGACGGCGATCTTTCCACTTTGGTTGGAACCACCGTTTCCTTCAAGATCATTGAGATCAAGGCAGGCAAGAAGGCCATCGGCTCTATCCGTATCGTTTTGCGTGAGGCAAAGCGTGCACAGGAGGCTGATTTCTGGGCTGCTATTGAGATCGGCAAGGCATACCACGGCACCGTCAAGAGCTTGACCTCCTTCGGCGCATTCGTGGATCTTGGCGGTGTGGACGGCATGGTTCACGTAACCGAGCTTTCCTGGAAGCACATCAAGAATCCCGCAGAGGTTGTTGCCATCGGTGATGAGATCGACGTATTCGTAAAGAGCTTCGATCCCGAAAAGAAGAGAATCTCCTTGGGATACAAGACTGAGGCTACCAATCCTTGGAACATCTTCAAGTCCCAATATGCAACAGGTGACATTGCATCGGTCAAGATCGTCAGCATGATGCCCTTTGGCGCATTCGCAGAGATCGTTGACGGTGTGGACGGCTTGATCCACATTTCTCAGATCGCTATGAACCGCATCGCAAAGCCCTCTGATCTCTTGGAGATCGGTCAGATTGTTGATGCCCGTATCATTGACATCGATGACGAGAAGCAGAAGGTCAGCCTTTCCATTCGTTCGCTCCTTGAGGAGGCTGCTGACGCTGCCGAGGCTGCTGACGTTGAGGAAGTTGTCGAAGAGGCTATTGAGGAATAATTAACAGAAGAAACCGTTAGGCACGGCACCCGAGCTTGGGTGCCGTGCCTTTTGCTTTTGCCCATCGGGGGACTTTGCAAGGGTGAAGTTGCTCCTTTGAAACAGTGAAGTTTTTGCCGATGCAAAAGTGAAGTTGCTCTTTTGGAGCAGTGAAGTTGCTCGTTTCGCTTGCAGCGGTAGGCAAGGTTTACACAATGTTCACAAAAAGATTTTTGGGGTCATTGACAAATGCGTAACGAATATGTTATAATTTCATTATGATGGGAGAGAATGGTATTTTTCTGAAAAATATATTTTTCCCTCAATCGGAAATATCAATTTTGGAGGTTGTCTTTATGGAGAAAGGCAGGACGATCGGTAAAGAAAAGCTGGTTGCCTTGTTTGATGACGGTACCTTTGTAGAGACCGGCGCTTACATCAAGCGGGCAGACGGAGAATTGACCGGCGTTGTCTCGGGCTATGGCGCAATAGGCGGCAAGCTGGTTTACGCATTTGCTCAGGACAGCGATCGAAAAAAGGGCGCTATTGATGCGCTGCAAGCGGAAAAAATTGTATCCCTTTACGCTATGGCGCTGAAAAACGGGGCTCCCGTTGTGGGAATGTTTGACAGTGCGGGTGCTTACGTTGCGGACGGCGCTTCTGCCATGTCGGCGTACGGAAAGCTGTTGGGAGTGATCGGGAGCGCTTCGGGCGTGATCCCCCAGTTTGCTTTGATCAGCGGCATCTGCACGGGTATGGCTGCAACGGCTGCCTCCATGTTTGACGTGATCGTTACCGTCAAGGAAAAATCCAAGCTTTCGGTCAACGCTCCGTTTATCGTAGGCAAGGAGGTAGGTAGTGCCGAGTATGCCGCAGAGAGCGGACTTGCTTCGGTATGCGCCGAGAATGAGGCAGAGGCGATTGCTACGATCTCCAAGCTGATCGCATGGCTTCCCTCCAACAACGAGGAGGGTGTGACGGTAGAGGAACAGACCGATGATATCAACCGCACGGTTTCCCTTAACGGTCTTTCGGGTACGGCTCTGATCAAGGAGCTGACCGATGCTTCGGAGTTTGTGGAGATCGGTTCCCTGTATGCTAAGGAGATGCTGACGGGATTTGGTGTCTTTGGCGGTGTTACTTGCGGAATCGTTGCAAGCAACGGGGAGGAAAAGGGTGGAGTTATCACCTGTGACGCTGCCAAAAAGGCTGCCAAGCTGATCAGTGTTTGCGATTCCTTCTCCATTCCTGTGATTACTCTCATCGACAGTGAGGGTGTTGAGGTCAGCGCAGATGCAGAAAACGGCGCTCTGGCGGCGCAGCTTGGCAAGCTGGCGATGGCTTATGCTACGGCTTCCACGGCAAAGATCACTGTGGTGTGCAAAAAGGCATATGGCGCCTCCTTTACTCTGATGGGCTCGAAGGCCTTGGGAGCGGACATGGTCTATGCGCTCCCCAAGAGTGAGATCAGTGTGATGGCTCCTGCCTCCGCTGTGGCGTTCCTTTGGAATGATCAGATCACCGAGGAGGTGACGAGAGCGGATCTGGAGGAAAAGTGGGTGAAGGAAAACGCTTCCCCCGAGAATGCCGCAAGAGATGGCAGCATTGATGACGTTGTGGACGAGGGTGAGCTTCGCCAACGCATCTGCTCGGCTGTTTACATGCTGATGATGAAAAATGCGGGCGCTCCCGTACGCAAGCATTGCAATCTTCCCCTGTAACAGGGAGGTACACAATGATGATGAATATAGTTGCTCTGGCGGCAGAGACGGGCATTGATTGGGGCGAGCGTGCAGCCACGGCGGGTGTTACGACACTGTTGGGAATGGTTACCATTTTCTCGGTTCTTGCACTGTTGTGGGCAACCATCGAGATCATGCACTATCTGCTTCACAGAGGAGAAGCAAAAAAGAAGGAGCCGAAGAATGCATCGACTCCTGCGCAGCCTCCTGCGGCGCCAAGCGTTGATGATGCAGCCATTGCGGCGGCAATTGCCGCTTCTCTTGCTGCCGGCGAGGACGACAGCGCAACCGTTGCGGCAATCGTTGCGGCAATTACCGCAATGAGAGCAGAGGAGGGGAAGTCCGGAGGATTCCGTGTCGTCTCCTTCAAGAGAGTTGGAAAAAATGCCTCTCGCAGAGGCTTTTAACCAAGGCTGATTTGAATTAAAAACACAAACCGAAAAAATAAAAAAATATTTTTAAAAAAAGAAAGGGCTTATTGCTATGAAGAATTATCGTGTTACCGTAAACGGTGTTGTATATGACGTGGTTGTTGAAGAGGTTGGTGGTGTTCAGGTTCCTTACGTTGCTCCCGCTCCCGTAGCGGCTCCTGCTCCCGTAGCGGCTTCCGCTCCCGCAGCGGCTCCCACTCCCGCAGCGGCTCCCACTCCCGCAGCGGCTCCCGCTCCCGCAGGAAAGGCAGGCTCCGTTGTGATCAAGGCACCGATGCCCGGCAATCTGATCAAGGTGAACGTAAAGGTTGGCGATTCTGTGAAGAAGGGCGACGTGCTTTGCGTTCTGGAGGCAATGAAGATGGAAAACGATATCATGGCTCCCGCAGACGGTGTGGTTGCTACCGTTGAGGCAACGAAGGGCGCTTCGGTTGCTACCGATGCGGTGCTTGTGACCTTGAACTGATTCCTTTTTTGAAAAATCTAAAGAAAGGA
>JAFTMU010000053.1 GCA_017452215.1 Clostridia bacterium | reverse complement strand
TCGGTCTGTTGATCTATAAGAAGATGAACCATAAGTTTTTGTATTACGTCTGAGAGGGAGGCTTTGCACATGGAAGAAAAAACGATACGAAACGAAGCCCCGATCCTCTCCCTCGATCACGTTTCCATCCGTTACATGACGGGAGATTTCAAGGAGATCGGAATCAAGGAGTTTTTGCTCCGCAAGATCACAAAAAACTACCACGTCAAGGAGTTTTGGGCAGACAGAGATATCACCTGCGCCATTTACCGAGGGGATATGCTTGGCATTATCGGCACCAACGGTGCGGGAAAATCCACCTTGCTCAAAGCGATCTCGGGGATCATGGTTCCCACAGAGGGCAGCGTTACCTGCAACGGCAAGATCGCAGCGCTTCTGGAGCTGGGGAGCGGCTTTGACGGAGAGATGACCGTCAAGGAGAACACCTATCTGCGAGGCGCCATGCTGGGGTATACCAAAAAATTCATGGACGACACCTATGGGGAGATCATCGCCTTTGCCGAATTGGAGGAGTTTCAGGACACACCCTTCAAGCATCTCTCCTCGGGCATGAAATCCCGCTTGGCGTTTTCCATTGCCTCCCTGGTCAATCCCGACATTCTGATTTTGGACGAGGTGCTCTCGGTAGGAGACGGCTCCTTCCGCAAAAAGAGTGAGGCGAAGATGAGATCCATCATCGGAGGGGGAGCTACCACGATTTTGGTGTCCCATTCCATCGCACAGGTGCGCTCCATGTGCAACAAGATCCTGTGGCTGGATCACGGTAAGCAGGTCACCTTTGGCGATGACGTCAAAAGGATCTGCGATGCGTACGAGACCTATTTAAGCACGAAAAAGCTGCCCGAAACCATCTGATAGCTGCTCCGCCTGATAATTTGTATAGAGAAAAAAGAGGTTGCCATGTTAGTAGACAAGAAATACGAATACGTTTTTTCCGTTGTTATGGCGGTGTATAACTGCGAGCCGTTTTTGAGAGAAACGCTGGATAGCATCGTGGATCAGCGCATCGAGGGACTTTGCGAGTACGAAAACGGAAAAAAGACCGACCGTTCCATCCCCTTTGAGCGGCTGGTGCAGGTGATCATGGTAGACGACGGTTCTACTGACGCCTCGGGAGCCATCTGCGATGAATATGCGCAAAAGTACCCCAATTTCTTTGCTGTTCATAAGCCCAACGGCGGTGTAGCCTCGGCAAGAAACGAGGGCATGAAGCACGTCAAGGGAAAGTACATGAACTTTTTGGATAGCGACGATAAATTTTCTGATAACGTCCTTGCCACCGTGTATCCCTTCTTCGAGGAGCACTACGGTGTCACCGACGTGGTCACCATCCCCCTGTGCTTCTTCGATGCCGTCGTGGGTACGCACTGGCAAAACTATAAGTTTGGCAAGACCCCGAAGATAGCGGATCTGTTTGCCGATTTCGACTCTCCCTTAATGTTCGTTAACGCCAGCTTTTTCAAGTCCGAATATAAGGAGAGCGTCCGCTTTGACGGCAACCTGGTTTGCGGAGAGGATATTAAGTTCATCTTCACCATCCTGTCCGAGAGAATGACGCTGGGCTTGGTTCCCGATTGCTTTTACGGCTATCGCCGCCGTAGCACGGGTGAGGAATCCCTGATCCAGAGCTCCAAAAAGAAAAAGGGCTGGTATTTTGATTATTTCAAGTATCTGATCGATTGGGGCGTGGATTTTTCCAATCAAAAGTGGGGATACGTCCCGTATTATCTGCAAAATTTGTTCGTTTGCGATCTGAAATGGAGATTTTCCGAGTCCTACGAGCCCACCGCAAAGGCGCTTTTGGGTGAGGAAGAGTATGAGCATTACCGCAAGGTGCTGTTTAAGGCTTTGCAATCCTTTGATGACCGGATGTTCCTGCGGCAAAAGCACATTTGGAAGGAGCATAAGCACCTGATGCTCTTCAAAAAATACGGAGAGCTTCCCCAAAGACACGTTACCGAGGATGATATCTGCCTCCATTATGGCAATACGGTGCTTTGCCGCCTGTCCTCCTGCTTATCCAAGGTGGAGTTTTTACGTATCGAGGGCGGATACCTGCATATCGAAGGCTTTACCATGCTGCTCGGATGCACCGAGGAGGAGCCCGTAGAGGTCTTTTTGGAGGTGCGTGATACCCAAAGCGGCGAGATTTCCAAGGTTG
>JAFTMU010000404.1 GCA_017452215.1 Clostridia bacterium | reverse complement strand
TTAACTTTTCTGCGCTGTCCCGCACACTTGCTCCCGTAAGTTTTTGGGGACCACGACCCTAAAAACTCCACGAGGTTAGTTTAACGAAAAAATAAGTAAGTATAAAGCCCCAAAGTGTCATCCTGAGCGGAGCAAACACCGCAAAGCGGTGGTTGGGCAGTCGAGTTTTTGCGGGTCGAGCGAAGCGAGCAAGCAAAAGTGCGAGAAAAGGACCAAGGCGCCTTTTCGCAGCAGGATCCATTAACGATCACCGTTGGCTTTACAAAGACAAATGTTACATTTTCTATGAAGGGACAACAAAATTCGTTAAGAGATCCCTGCGTCGCCAGCCGCTTGCGGCGGCTCCTTGATTTCTCCTCGCTATTCGCTCGGAGAAATTTCGACTTCGCTCAGGATGACATATAGAGTGTTTGTGTTGCTATATGCCGAGTTTGTTTATTTTGTTTGAATTCAAAATCAAAAAACAACAATATTTTAACACCAACAAAACCACAACGTGTCATTCTGAGCGGAGCAAACACCGCAAAGCGGTGGTTGGGCAGTCGATTTTTTGCGGGTCGAGCGAAGCGAGCAAGCAAAAGTGCAAGAAAAGGGGCAAAGCGCCTTTTCGCAGCAGGATACATTAACGATCACCGTTGGCTTTACAAAGATAAATGTTACTTTTTACTACAAAAAGACAACAAAACTCCTTACGAGATCCCTTCGTCGCAAGCCGCACAGCGGCAGCTCCTTGGTTTGCTCCGCTCGGCAAGCCTCGCCTACGCAAACTTCGACTGGCGAGCTTGCGAGCCTTCTCAGAGATGACACGTAAGATGTTTGTACCACCTTGTTTTTATTCAATGTAACTTGGTGGAGCTATTGCTTGGAATAGCGTAGGTGGTCACAAATCTGTCTTGGATTTTCCTTTTGTGAAAGCTTTTGAAAAGGGGTGTGGGGGAAAACTTTTCTCGAAAAGTTTTCCCCCACAAATCATATGTATTCTTATCAATATCCGCTATGGTAGATGGTGCCTGGGGCGAGGTCGTCGCCCAGAAGCTCGGAGACGGTGACCACGTTGTAGCCCATCTCGTTAAGACGTTTTAAAATGATCACCGTGGCGTCGTACGTGCTTTCGTAAATGTCGTGCATGAGAATGATACTGCCTTCACGGACAGAGGAAAGAACGTTTTCTACGATGGTATTCACCTTGTCGGCGCAGACCTCGTCGCTATCGCCAGCTTGGTATTTATATTTCCAATCCTCGGAGTCCACGTCCCATTTGATCACCGAGTAGGAGCATTCATTGGCACGGTCTTTTGTGATCTTGCCGCCCACGGGGCGCATGAGGTTGATGGGGTAGGCGTGATAGCGCTCACGAATGGCTTGCGCCGTAAGGGAGAGCTCTTGGTGGTATTCTCTGTCGGTGCATTCGTCGTAATAGATCTCGTGGGTGTATCCGTGAATGCCGATCTCGTTGCCTGCCTCGATGGCGTAGACCATTGCCTCGCCGCCGGAATAGGCGGTACCGTCAACTCGATTCCCTACCACGAAAAAGGTGGCGTGGTAGCCGTATTTGTTGAGCTCGTCCACGATCTGCTTGGTACGCACGTTGTGGGGACCGTCATCAAAGGTCATGGCTACCATGGGGCGCTCGTCGGGCTTGTCCTCCTCGGAGATGCTCTCCGTGCCGTCACCAAACACGGGAAGATCGCTCTCCGATGAAAAATCCGGTCGATTCCCGGAAGCGGAAGCGCATCCGCCAAGGCTTGTTGCCAAGAGCAGAAAAGACAGAGCAAGGGCAAACAGGCGAAGTTTTTTGGGGCGGGTGAGATGACTGTGAAGCATGGTCCTCCTTTTCGGGCACACCGAAGATATAAAAGCAGACTTGTGAACTGCTTTCATTATAATGCTCCTTGAAAAATTTGTCAAGGGGAGATTTGGGAAATAAAGGGGAATTTTTGCGGGAAGATTTTTTGGGTCGGGGCGTTTGTGAACGCCCCCTACAAGGGTGGGTACAACGTACGAAACGAAATCTTGCGGTTGTTGAATTAACGGTTAGCGTAGTGCAGTTAGAAATCAAGTTTTATATACACCACGTTCAAAAGTTCTTGAAGGGATGGGTGGGGGTCTCTCAAATGCGTTTCGCATTTGGTCGACACCCCCCTGGTTTTTGCTTTGCGGCTTGACGCCGCAATTTTCGTCCATAATTTGACCGTATTTGATCGTACTTGCAAACGAAAAACGCAAATTCCCGGCGCAAAAAAGCCTAC
>JAFTMU010000403.1 GCA_017452215.1 Clostridia bacterium | reverse complement strand
CGCTATAAGGCTATCGAGGAGACGGAGGCAATGTATGAGGAATACATGATGGAGGACGCCGAGATCTGCATCGCAGCCTTCGGTATCGCCGCCCGTGTTTCCAAGAACGCCATCAACGAGGCAAGAAAGCAGGGAATTAAGGTGGGCATGATCCGTCCCATCACTCTCTGGCCCTTCCCGAAGGCAGCCTTCCGCAAAGCGGCAGATCAGGTCAAGAGCTTTATTTCCGTAGAGCTTTCCATGGGACAGATGATCGAGGACGTTCGCCTTGCAAGCGAGTGCAAAAAGCCCGTCACCCTTTGCAACCGTGCAGGCGGAATGATCCCGTCTCCCGAACAGGTGCTGGAAGCAATCAAAAAAGCAAACGGAGGTGCAAACTAATGGCAGTCGTATTTCAAAAGCCTCACGCATTGGCAGACGTGCCTCTGCATTATTGCCCCGGCTGTACCCACGGTATCGTTCACCGCTTGGTAGCCGAGGTCATTGACGAATTGGGCATCGAGGGAAGAACCATCGGTATCGCTCCCGTCGGATGCTCCGTTATGGCATATAATTACTTCAACTGTGATATGATCGAGGCAGCTCACGGCCGTGCGCCCGCAGTGGCTACGGGTGTCAAGCGTGCCAATCCCGAGGAGCATATCGTCTTTACCTATCAGGGTGACGGCGACCTTGCCTCCATCGGTATGGCAGAAACGGTTCACGCCGCCGCAAGAAACGAAAATATCACCATTATCTTCATCAATAACGCCATCTACGGCATGACGGGCGGACAAATGGCGCCCACGTCCTTGCCCGGTCAGGTCACTCAGACCTCTCCCTACGGACGTGACCCCAAGGCATGCGGATATCCTATCCGTGTTTGCGAGATGCTCTCCGAGCTGGAAGGTCCCGAGTACCTTGCCCGTGTCACCGTGAATAACGTCAAGAACGTGAACAACGCCAAAAAGGCGATCAAAAAGGCGTTTCAGAACCAGATCGACGGAAAGGGCTTCTCCTTGGTCGAGGTGCTCTCCACCTGTCCCACCAACTGGGGCATGACGCCGCAGAAGGCACTGGAATGGATCGATGAAAAGATGATTCCGTATTACCCCTTGGGCGTGTACAAGGACAGAAGCGCAAAGGAGGAGAATGCACAATGAGTACCAAGCAAATGCTGTTTTCAGGCTTTGGCGGACAGGGAATCCTGTTTGCAGGCAAATTTGTTGCGTATAAGGGATTGATGGAGGAAAAGCAAGTCAGCTGGTTGCCTTCCTACGGTCCCGAAATGAGAGGTGGCACGGCGAGCTGCAGCGTGATCGTCAGCGATGAGCCCGTAGGCTCTCCCATCGTCTCCGCTCCCGACGTTCTGGTGGCAATGAACCTTCCTTCCTTGGATAAATTCGAGTCCACCGTGGCTCCCGGCGGAATGATCTTCGCCGACTCCACGCTGATTGAGAGAAAGGTCAACCGCACCGACATCAAGGTATTCTACATTCCCGCTACCGCTCTGGCAAGCGAGAACGGAATGCCCACCCTTGCCAACATGATCATCGTCGGCAAGATCCTCAAGGAGCTTGGCGAATACAATGAAGAAAATATTACCGCAGCGCTCAAAAAGGTCATTTCCGCAAAGCGTGCAGATATGCTGGAAACTAACCTGTGCGCCATGCGCATCGGCGCCGAGAACTAATACAGGCGAGAAAGGATACTGTTATGCTGGATATCAAAATCACAAAAACCGCAGCTCCCAAGGCAAAGCCCGATAGCAGCACATTGGGCTTTGGTAAGATCTTTACCGATCATATGTTCATGATGGATTATTCCAAGGAAAAGGGCTGGTACGATGCTCGCATCATTCCGTTTGCCAACATTTCCTTGCATCCCGCCTCTACCGTTCTTCACTACGGCTCCGAGATCTTCGAGGGACCTAAAGCATACCGCCGTGCCGACGGAAAGGTACAAATGTTCCGCCCCTTGGAGAATATCCGCCGTATGAACAACTCTGCCGAGCGTCTGTGCTTGCCGCAGATGCCCGAGGAGGATATGCTCGAGGCACTGACCACCTTCGTAGAGATGGAGCAGGATTGGACTCCGTCCGCTGAGGGAACCTCTCTTTACCTGCGTCCCTTCCTTTTCGGAAACGACGAGACCCTTGGCGTGCACGCTGTGCATAACGCTACCTTCGTTATTATCGCATCTCCCGTAGGAAGCTACTATGCCGAGGGCATCAATCCCGTCAAGATCATGATCGAGGATGAGGACGTCAGAGCGGTCAGAGGCGGTACGGGATATGCAAAATGCGGTGGTAACTACGCAGCAAGTAACCGTGCAGGCGAAAGAGCTGCGCAAAAGGGCTACTCCCAGGTGCTGTGGTTGGACGGTGTGGAAAGAAAGTACATCGAGGAGGTCGGCGCCATGAACGTTATGTTCAAGATCAACGGCGAGATCGTCACTCCTATGCTTTCCGGCTCCATTCTTCCCGGTATCACCCGCAAATCCTGCATTGAAGTCCTTAAAAAGGAGGGCTACAAGGTCAGCGAGCGTCTTTTGAGCATCGATGAGCTTTCTGCCGCTATGGAAAACGGCACCCTGGAGGAGGCTTGGGGCTGCGGCACCGCAGCAGTGGTCTCTCCCATTGGCGAGCTTTGCTACAAGGGAAAGAAATATGCCGTCAATAACGGCGAGATCGGCAAGGTCACCCAGCACCTCTACAATACTCTGACCGGTATTCAATGGGGCAAGATCGAGGATGCCTACGGCTGGACTTATCCCATCGAAAAATAATTCAAAAAAATTCAAAAAAGCCCTTGACAAACCGTAAAAGCGGTGTTATAATGAATCATATTTTTCAAATGCTTTGAAGGAATTATTTCTTTTTCGAGGTCCTTTTGCAGAGAGACGGCGTTGGGTGCGAGCCGTTAGAGGGGAAAAAGAAAGTCTCGTTCCGGAGCAGAGCTGCCGAACCTACAGTAAGCAGCTACGGCTTGCCCCGTTATCATGGCAAAGGGCTTGATGGAGCCCAAGAGGTGACCGAGCATTCGGTAACCGGGGTGGTACCGCGAATTTTGTAATTCGTCCCCGAGGCGGAGTTTATCCGCTTCGGGGATTTTTGTTTACAAAAAAGCGGAATTTTCAAAAAAGGAGTCAACCAATCATGAAACAAATCAAAATTGCAGACACAACGCTGTGCCGTGAGGGCAGCGCATTTACCTTCAAGGAAAAGATCGAGATCGCAAGACAGCTTGAAAAATTAGACACAGACGTGATTGAAATGCCGCAGATCCAAAATGCAAGAATTGACGCTCTGCTCGTTCGCACCGTTTCCACGTTTGTAAAGAAAAGCGTGATCTCGGTGGCTGCGGGCTTGACTCTTGAAAGCGTTGAGGACGCAGTGGCGGCGCTCTCCAACACCGTCCGCCCCAAGATCCGTATAGAGCTGCCGGTCTCTCCCGTGAGCATGGAGTACGTTTGCCACAAAAAGCCGGATAAAATGCTTGCTTGGATCGAAAAGACCGTGGCAATGGCAAAGGAAAAATGCAAGGACGTAGAGTTTTGCGCCTTGGATGCTACCCGTGCCGAAAAGGAGTTTCTGAAAAAAGCGCTGGATGCGGCGATCAACGCAGGAGCAAACGAAATTTCCGTTTGTGACAATGCAGGGGAAATGCTCCCCGATGATTTCGCAGCCTTTGTCAAGGGCGTCACCGAGACCGTTTCCGTTCCCGTTTGCGTTCGCTGCGACAATAAAAACGGTATGGCGTCCGCAAGTGCGATCCTTGCCGTGATGGCAGGCGCTGCGGGGGTCAAGACCGCCGTGGGAGATCATACCGTTTCCTTGGAGACCTTCGGTGACATGATCAAGAACTGCGGCAACCACTATGGCTTTGCTTCGGGGATCCGTTATACCGAATTGCACCGCACCGTCAAGCAGATCAATTGGATTTTGGGCAACTCCAAAAACGATAAATCCACCGTCCGTGTCGCCCTTTCCGATGAGGAGGTCCATCTCGACGTCAACGATGACCGTGAGACTGTGGCGATGGCAGTTGCCAAGCTGGGCTACGATCTTTCCGAGGAGGATAAGACCCGTGTATACGAGGAATTTTTGAGGGTCGCCAGCAAGAAGACGGTCAAGGCAAAGGAGGTGGACGCCATCGTGGCAATCGTTGTCTTGCAGGTTCCGCCTACGTATGGGCTGGTCAGCTACGTGATCAATAACGGTAACATCATCTCCACCAGCGCACAGATCACCCTGGAAAAGGACGGAGAGCAGATCCCCGGGATCTGCATGGGCGACGGACCTATCGACGCCGCATTCCGTGCCATCGAGCAGATCATCGGACACCATTACGAGCTGGATGATTTTCAGATCCAGGCAGTTACCGAGGGCAGGGAAGCCGTAGGCTCTGCGTTGGTCAAGCTGCGCTTTGAGGGCAAGCT
>JAFTMU010000402.1 GCA_017452215.1 Clostridia bacterium | reverse complement strand
TACAACGCTGTTTGCATTCCCGTTGCGGCGGGTGTGTTCTTCCCCGTGTTCGGCTGGCAGCTCAGCCCCATGCTTGCCTCCGCCGCTATGAGCTTTTCGTCGGTTTGTGTGGTTACGAACGCTCTCCGTTTGCGTTCTATCAATTTAAGAAAAGGAGAAAAGAAAGTTATGTTTTTCAAAAAAGAGATCGTTAAGTATACCCTCTCTGTGGAGGGCATGATGTGCCCCCGTTGCCAGGCACACGTCAAAAACGCCTTAGAGGGCGTCAAGGGCGTCAATGCCGTTAACGTATCCTTGGAGGAGAAAACAGCGGACGTAGAGGCTGTTTCTACCGTCTCCGTCGATTCCCTCATCGCCGCCGTTACCAAGGCAGGATACACAGCAAGAGAAAAGTAAAATTTAGGATTTTTGTGGAGAGAGGGTAAAAACAAATAAAAATACCCTCTCCGTCAGGCTACGCCTGCCACCTCTCCCATAGGGAGAGGCTAAAAAAGTGGAGTTTTTGGGGTTAGTGGTCCCAAAAACTTGCGGGAGCTCTTGCTTCAATTAACGGACAAAACGAAATCTTACAGTTACCGAATTAACGGTTAGCGTAGAGCAGTTACGAATTAAGCTTTATATCCCCACGTTCAAAAGCTTTTGAAAAGGGGGTGCGGGGGAGAAAACTTTTCTCGAAAAGTTTCTCCCCCGCATTCTCTTTTATTCACTTTTTATCATTCGCAAAGAATGAGGGCTTGCATAGGCGGAATGGAAACGGAGCCTTGGTATTTTATGCCTGTGAGAGCATCCTTGGCGGTAGAGGTAAGAGGATAAAGCAGGGGCTCGTTGGAAAGGTTGATCAGAACAGTGATACGGTCGTTCTGATTGGCTCTTTCGTAGGCGATAAAGTCCTTTTTGCGCACCGTGAAGCGAAAATCGCCGTTTTTCAGGGCGAAATGCTCCCGTCTGAGCTTGCCCAAGGAGCGATAATGAGCTTGCAGCTCTGTGTCCTCCTCGCCCCATGGGAAAGGAAGACGGCAGAAGGGATCGTGGTATCCTTCGAGTCCCGCTTCGTCGCCGTAATAGACCGACGGAACGCCGAAAACGGTATACTGAATGATGGAAGCCAGCTTCAATTTTTGAACTGCTTCTTTTCTTTGATTTTCGGAGAGGCGCATATGCGCCAATTCATCGTTGGTAAGCCCTTCCCCCGTGCCGCCGTCCCCGAGCTTGGTCAGAATCCGCTCGGTGTCGTGGGTGCCCAAAAGGTTCATCAGGCTGTTCGACGCCTCTTTTGGATAAGAGGAATAGAGCTCGGTGAGGATATTATAGAAGGTCTCGGTGTCCTTTTCCAGGACGAGAGATAAAACGGCGTTGCGGAAGGGATAGTTCATGACGCTATCCAATTGTCTGCCCGAAAAATAGCGTCTTCTCTTGCCGTAAGCGATCTTATCGGCGGCGTTTTCCCACACCTCACCGATGAGAAGTCCGCCCTCTTTCTTGGTTCTCTTGGCGATATTTCGCAATTTGTCCAAAAAGGCGTTGGGTAATTCGTCCACCACGTCCAAACGCCAGCCGTCGGCGCCACGGAGAAGCCATTTTTCGCACACGCCCCCCTCGCCCACAAAATAATTAAGGCACTCCTCGCTGCTGTAACTCAATCGGGGCATGATCTCAATGCTCCACCAGCACTCATAGGAATGGGGGTACACACGAAAATTGAACCATTTATAATAGGGGGATTCCTTGGATTGATAAGCGCCCACATGGGGATATCTGCCACGGCGGTTGAAATATTTGCTATCGTCCCCCGTGTGATTGAAAACGCCATCAAGAATGACCTTCATTCCCTTTTTGTGCGCCGCCTCGATCAGGGCATCGAATGCTCCGTCGCCGCCTAAAATGCTATCGATCTTTTCGTAGTCACCCGTGTCGTAGCGGTGGTTGGAATAGGCATCGAACACGGGGGAAAGGTAGAGGACGGTGACTCCCAAGGACTGTAAGTACTCCAATTTTTCGATGACGCCCCAAAGGTTGCCGCCGAAAAAGACGTTATTGGCAATGGGCTCGCCGTTCTTACGGGCGTATTGGGGAATGCCGTTGTGCCAATCGGGGTTGATTTTTGCATCGGCGTGGAGCTCTGTTTTGCCCTCTCCCTTACAAAAGCGGTCCACAAAAATATGGTACATGGTGGCGCCGTGGAACCACTCGGGGGTCTTGTATCCCTTTTCGTACACCAACAGGCGGAAGCGGCTTTCACTCTTTTGTGACAGGGTCATGTCCACGTTATTGACGCTGCTTGAAAACAGGGTGTCCCAGCCTCGCACGAACAGGTATTCGTAATAGAAAAGTCCAAAGCCCTCCTCACCGCACAGCTCCTTTGTGTCCAGCTTGATTTCGTAAGTATCCTTGACTCCGTCGCTTGACGTGAAGGACATGGGGAGGTCCTTGTCCTCTCCCCCGTCAGGGGCAAGGCGCAGTACCACCGCCGCAGCGCCGAGCTTTCGAGGAACGCTCATGCGGATCGATAGGACCGTTCCGTATTCGAACGCTCCCAAAAGATCGGCACTCTCGTTGCCGACCCTCTTTTCTATCTTGATCTGCTGCCCGCTCTCAGTGTCGGTGTGTAGGTTGATTAGCATTTGTCTTTTTTCCTTTGTATAAGATGTGTTTTTTCGTGGGGAGGGAAACTTCTTTCAAGAAGTTTCCC
>JAFTMU010000401.1 GCA_017452215.1 Clostridia bacterium | reverse complement strand
GCAAGGCCCGCAGGGTGAACAAGGTCCGCAAGGGGAACAAGGCCCGCAAGGCGAACAAGGACTGCAAGGCGACCAAGGACTGCAAGGCGAACAAGGACTGCAAGGCGAGCAAGGTCCGCAGGGTGAACAAGGCCCACAAGGATTATCAGCTTATGAGGTGTTTATAAAGCATTATCCAAATTATATTGGAGATGAAAAACAGTGGATTACTGATGTTGCAAGCGGCAACATATGCAATTTGTTTGGTTGCGATTATGATATCGAAATTGTTTCACCCACATGTCAAACAAAAGGATATTCTATATATACTTGCAAAGTGTGTACAGAAACGCATGAGGGAGATTATGTGGACGTTGCAGAGCATAAATATTACAACGAAATATGTGAATGGTGCGGATACCATCAAGCGTTGGAAAGCGCAGAATACGTTACAGACGATGGTTGGATTATTGCGTTGGCGAATGAGCAAGCTTTTTTGATGACCTACGTTGGAGATGGCAAGGAAATGAGATTTCCCAGTTATTACAATGATATCCCTTTGGATTTTGATTATTTTGCTTTTGATTATAAAAAAGTGCAAAACACCCTTGAAATATTATGGATATGTAACGGATATGTGTGTGAAATAAAACCATATCAATTCCATTCGTTTCCTGTGTTAAAAAATGCTATTTTAGGAAATGGGGTAACTTCGATTGGAATGGAGGCTTTTGGACTTTGTCGCAATTTACAATCTGTAACAATAGGAGAAGGCGTAAAATTCATAGGTACTTTTGCATTCGATCAATGTGTGGGGTTAAACTCTGTACAATATAACGCCGTACGGGTTGATGAAGTGGAAGATATGGCACCGTTTGAATATTGCAGTTGGAATTCTGAAGATATTATTGTAACGGTTGGAGACAAGGTTGAGGTGCTGCCTTATTGGTTGTTTGGGTCATGGGGGCCAGATGCGTCATCCGCACCAAAGATTACAGAAATCAAAATTTCTGCAAGTAGCAATTTGCAAGTAATAGAGAGCTACTGTTTTAGAGATTGTACATACATAAAGACAATTTTTTTACCTAAAACAATCAATCTAATAGCTGCAAATGCGTTTGAAAATTGTGGTGTTAATGTGATTTATTACGATGGAACCATAAGTGATTGGAATAAAGTGAATATAGAGGGCGGAAACGAAGCAATTCAGAATTCCACAATATATTTTTACTCCTCTACAGAGCCTGTTGATGAAGGAAATTATTGGTATTATGACGAGAGTGGAAATATCACAATTTGGCAATAAGAAATAAAAAAATATATTGTCAATGAGCTACAAGTAAGAGGTATTACCGTAGACAAAGACATCATTCGAGTGGCGTAAAATAAAAGTAATAAACAGGCAATATCAAACCGATTTTCGGAATGATATTGCCTCTTTCTTATCTCGCCATCAACGGCATATTCACCAGCATATTCTCCAAAAAGATCCCATATCCCACGTCGGGATCGTTGATCAGCACGTGGGTGACGGCGCCCACGAGCTTGCCGTTCTGAATGATGGGGGAGCCCGACATTCCCTGCACGATGCCGCCCGTGATCGCCAAGAGGTCGGGGTCGGTGACCTTGACGGTGAAGCACTTGGAGCCCTTGGCGTCCCGATTGATATTGGAGATCTTGATGTCGTATTTTTCCATCTTGTTGTTATCCAGCGTGCACAGGATATAGGCGTCGCCCTCCTCGATCTCATCAGAGAGCCCTACGGGGAGCGCTTCGTTGGGGCAGTCGGGAACCTCGGAGAACATTCCCCACACGCCCGTCTGGGAGTTCCCAAGGAGAGAGCCCACCTTGCCTGCGTTAAAATAGCCCTTCAATTCCCCGGGAGCGCCTGCTTCTCCCTTGACCACGGAGGAGATGGTGACGTCGGAGACGCTTCCTCGCTTCATGGGAATGAGAGCGCCGGTGTCGGCGTCGCAGATCCCGTGACCAAGCCCTGCGAAGGCGCCCGTGTCGGGGAGAATAAAGGTCACAGTTCCAATGCCTGCTCCGCTATCACGTACCCAGATCCCCGTTTTGTAGCGTCCCTCTGCGGGGCAAAAGACAGGGGTGAGGGTGGTTTCAAATTCTTTTTTTCCTCTTTGGCACAAGAGTGTCAAGGGCTTGCCCTCGGATCTCTCGATCCGATCGGTGAGATCAGCGGCGCTTGCAAGGGCTTGTCCGTTGATTTTCAGAATCTTGTCCTTTGGCTTTAACCCCGCAACCGTGGCGGGATTGGTGCTTCCTTTGGCGGTCTCTACGTCGCAAAAGCCCACGACCATGACGCCGTCTGTGTAAAATTTCACGCCGAAGGGCATTCCTCCGGGATAGAGCGTCAGCCCTCGGAGATCCTCGGGGCTTGCGGTACGGGTGGCAGAGAGAAGCATGGGAGAGAAGACATCTCTCTCATCGGCTTCCGGTGCATAGGTGAGGCTGTGGCTCATGGCAAAAGCGATCTCCTTTTCGGGGGTTTGCGCATGGACCGTTCCTGTGCATGAGAGAGCCGCCGAGATCATCAGGAGGAAGCAGAGCAAAAGCTTCCATGTTCGTTTTCTCATTTTTTCTACCTTTCTATATACGGCTGATTTAATTGGATCATGTTGGTATGGCAAAAGGCGCACGGAGCATCCGTTGCCTTTGCAAAGCGGCAGAGCAGGTGAATGCTTTGCCGCTTTGTTTGCTGATACTAATGTGCTCAACGCCGATGGATTTCATGTGTAACAATGATAACCATACCGAGCCGTTAATTGGTATTGGGTTTATTATCAAATTGTTTTTTGTTCATAAAAAATTGAGGAAGCTTTTGGAACGTATGCGTGAGAATATCTTGCCCGAGCAGTGGGAAAAGCATACCAATAGATAAAAAATCGGCATTGAGAAAAAATGGAAAATAAAGCGATAGGGGAGGGTGTGTTGTTTTGCTTCGCAAAAATGATGTTGCTCGCAGGGCGAGCAGTGGAGAGCATTGGTAGGGGCGATTCACGAATCGCCCGTTTGAGGAGTGCAGATTTTTTAGGGCGGGGCGTTCGTGAACGCCCCCTACAAGGTTGGTGGGACATCGTGCGCAAAGTCATAGGCAAGATGGGGCAAGAAAAAGCCTCCCCCAAAGGGAGAGGCGGAAAGACAAAAGCTGGGTCAGGATTGCCCGAAAACGGTTTGCAGGTGGCGTGCGGTCTCGGGGGTAGGGGGGCACAGCGGCAGGCGGTATTCGGGTTGGCAGAGCCCTCTCCCTGCGGCAACGAACTTTACGGGAATGGGATTGACCTCCCGAAAGAGCGCTTGCATACACGAAAGCGCCGAGCGCAGGCGTCCCTCTGCCTGCTTCCATTCTCCTCGGGCGGCGTATCGGCAGATATCTGCCATGGCACGGGGATAGAGGTTGGAATAGACCGAGATCACTCCCTTGGCGCCCAGCTTATAGGCTGCGACGGTTTGATTGTCGTTTCCCGTATAAACGTCGAGACGGTCACCGCATTCCGTCACCAAAGCCTCCAAAAGCCCCAGATCTCCCGACGCCTCCTTGACGGCAACCACGTTTGGGTGAGAGGCAAGCTCACGGTAATGGTGCATGGTCATAGAGAATCCCGTGCGTGAGGGGACGTTATACAGCATCAAAGGGCGTGTTGCGGCATCGGCAATGGCTCGGTAATGGAGCAGGATCCCTTTATCGTTGGTTTTGTTATAGTACGGGGTGACGGCAAGGAGAGCATCGGCGCCTCCTGTACAGACCGCCTCGGTCAAGGCAATGGCACGGGCGGTAGAGTTGGCGCCGCAGCCTGCCAAAAGCGGCACTCGACCTCGGATGCGCTCCTTTGCAAACTTGACCAGCGCATAGTACTCCTCTGCGGTCAGTGTGGATCCCTCGCCTGTGGTGCCTGCCACCAAAATAGCGCTGATGCCTCCCGAAATCTGCATTTCTATCAAATTTTCCACGGCGCCGTAATCGATCTCGCCGTCCTTGAACGGGGTGATCAGGGCGGTAGCTGCGCCTGTAAAAACGGTTGGTTTGTGTAAACTCATAAAAGCTCCTTTTCTGTTCCCGTGGCGGGGCAGATATCAAAAACAAAAGTTGTTTATCAAAAGCGGTTGCAATCAGGGAGAAAATGATGTATAATAGAAGCAACCGATGAAGCGCTGATAATACAGTATATGATTTGGGCGCAGAAGTGCGAATTTGAACACAGAGGATTTTTTGATTTATGAGCAAGACCATTGTCAACAAGCTGCCGCCGACCGGTTTGAAAACGGCGGATTTTTATTATGATCTGCCCGAGGAGCTGATCGCTCAGCACCCCATGGAGCAGAGGGACCACTCCCGCATGCTGGTGCTTGACAGAGCCTGCGGCAAGATGGAGCACAAGCATTTTTATGACGTCATTGATTATCTTCGCCCCGAGGACGTTTTGGTGATCAACGATTCCAAGGTCATTCCCGCACGCATCTACGGATACGTTGAGGGGAGAGAGGACGCTGTGATCGAGCTTCTTTTGCTGCGGCAAAGGGAGCTGGACAGCTGGGAGTGCCTTGTTAAGCCCGGCAAGCGTGCACGGATCGGCATGAAGCTGGTCTTTGGAGAGGGGATCTTACAGGCAGAGGTCGTGGACATTGTGGAGGAGGGCAACCGTATCATTCGCTTTTCCTACGACCGTGAAAAATACGAAAGTATATACCAGATCCTTGGGGAGATCGGCATGATGCCCCTGCCGCCCTACATTACCGAACGGCTTGCGGATAAGGACCGTTACCAGACCGTTTACGCCCGTGAGGAGGGCTCGGCGGCGGCACCCACGGCGGGCTTGCATTTTACGCCCGAGCTGCTGGCACGCATTCGGGGGAAGGGGGTCACCATTGCTCCCGTGATGCTTCACGTAGGGCTTGGCACGTTCCGCCCCGTCAAGGAGGAAAATATCACCGATCACGTGATGCACACCGAGTATTTCTCCGTGCCTGAGGAGAGCGCACGGATCATCAACGAGCGACGGACGAAGGGCGGGCGGATCATCTGCGTTGGCACCACCTCCTGCCGCACCATTGAGAGCGTTGCGGAGGAAAACGGGCATATTCCCGCCGTCAGCGGTGACACGGGGATCTTTATCTACCCGGGGTACAAATTCAAGGCGGTGGATGCCTTGATCACCAATTTTCACCTGCCTGAAAGCACCCTTTTGATGCTGGTCTCCGCCTTTTACAATCGGGAAAAGGTGATGGAGGCGTATGAGGTGGCAGTGCGGGAGAGGTATCGGTTTTTCAGCTTTGGGGATTGCATGCTGATTGTATAAAAGAAATTTTTGTGCGATACTCACAACTAAACAAACGAGCAATATACAAAATTACCAATCGGCAAACCTGCAACCGATTGGTAATTTTCTGTAACAAGCCAATAGTAGTTTGATTTTCTTCAATTTTTCTGTTTCGTTTGTCAAATTGTGCGGAGTTTTCTTAACGAAAGTAAGCCGTTTTCTTATATGAGCATCGGTGGCGATGCTTATGGGCTTATGGGATATAAGAAAATATTTTTTCATAGAGCATTGACAAAATCACGATACCGTGATATAATGTGATTAAAGTGATTGATGTTGATATAAAGATCATTGAACAGGAGGGATTGGGTTGATGAAGAAAAAACCAACGCTCGAAGAACACTATGAAGCGGATATTCTGACGGATAATGCCGCCCTGAATCACTATGCCCAATGCAAAGATTGTTTTTTCAGAGATAAAACCACCGTAAACGGGAAAGAATGCGGATGGAAGAAAGGTGCTTGCAAGATATATGAATACCCAAATTTCAAGCCTGATGATGTGATGCGAGATCGGGTTGAATGCGAGTATTACGAAAAACAAAAGTGCTAAAATTGGAAATAAACCAGAAAGGAGAATAACAATGCCTGTATTAGCAAGATTTTACGGAATTATTATAAGAATGTATTTTTTGCAAAGCGAACACAATCCGCCACATATCCATGCAATCTACAATGAGGACGTTGCGGCAATCGATTTTATGACAGGCGAGGTACTTGAAGGATATCTTCCCAATAAAGCGATGAATATGGTGCAGGAGTGGATCTCGCTGCACAAGGATGCTTTGATGGAAATTTGGGAAACGCAGGAGTTTAAGAAGCTTCCGCCGCTTGAATGATAGGAGGTAGCGTTATGTTTCACAAGATTAAAACTGTTTCTGCTCTCCCGGAATATAAATTGAGTGTTCAGTTTTCTGAAGGTGTTACTAAAATTTATGATGTTAAGTCCCTGTTTGATAAAATACCTGTTTTTGCCGATTTGAAAGATAATGCGCAGGAATTTTTTAGCGTTTCGGTAGATGTCGGCGGTTACTGTATC
>JAFTMU010000400.1 GCA_017452215.1 Clostridia bacterium | reverse complement strand
GTGGTCGCCATCGGCGAGAGCGACAAGGCATATCCTCAGCTTGCCGAACAGAGAGACGATATCCTCAAGGTCGTCGCCATGGAGGAGGAGCGCTTTGACGCTACCATCGACTCGGGTCTTGCGATTCTGAACACCATGATCGAGGATGCAAAAAAAGCAAACGAGGACAAGCTATCGGGCGAGGACGTGTTCAAGCTTTACGATACCTTCGGCTTCCCCATTGACCTGACCCGTGAGATCGCCGAGGAGGCTTCCCTGTCCATCGACGAGGAGCGCTTCGCAGCACTCATGCAGGAGCAAAAGGTGCGTGCAAGAGAGGCAAGAGCCAACATCAGCGGCTGGTCCAACGCCTCCAAGTCCCTTTTGGAGGGATTGCCCCAGACCAATTTCGTGGGCTATGATCACTTTACCGCATCGGCAAAGGTGCTGGCGATCCTCACCGACGACCTGTCGGTAAACGAGATCGGTGAGGGCGAATGCTCCGTGATCCTTGACACCACTCCCTTCTACGGCGAGGGCGGCGGACAGATCGGAGATACCGGTATTTTGAAGAACTCCTCCTGTGAACTGACAGTCACCGATACCAAAAAGACCGACGGGATCTATATTCACCTGTGTACGGTAGCCTCCGGCTCCGTCAAGGTGGGCGACACCGTAGAGGCAGAGGTAGACGCCTCCCGCCGCAGAGCCATCATGCGCAACCACTCGGCTTGCCATCTGCTTCAAAGCGCTTTGCGCCGAGTCCTCGGCAATCACGTGGAGCAGTCCGGCTCTTACGTTTCGGATACCGTTTGCCGCTTTGACTTTACCCACTTCTCCGCCATGACCGCCGAGGAGATCGAGCATGTAGAGGCTATCATCAACGCAGAGATCCTTGCAGGACAGATCGGCTCTATGACCGAGATGCCCATTGACGAGGCAAAGAAGATGGGAGCTATGGCTCTCTTTGGAGAAAAATACGGCAAAATCGTCCGTGTGGTCCGCATGGGAGAAAACTCAGTAGAATTCTGCGGCGGTACCCACGTGGATAACACCGCAAAGATCGGTATGTTCAAGATCCTCTCCGAATCCTCCGTTGCCGCAGGCGTGCGCCGCATTGAGGCAACCACGGGCGAGGGCATCTTGAAGCTGTTGGCAGAAAAGAACGCTCTGATTGCCGAGACCGCCAAGGAAATGAAGGTACAAAAGCCCTCCGATCTTGCCAAGCGTGCAGCAGCAATGCAAAGCGAGATCTCCCTTATGAAAAAGGAGATCGAGGCGCTCAATTCCAAGATCGCAGCCTCCAAGCTGGACGGCATCATGGCAGGCGCCGAGACGGTAGGAAGCATCCGATTGGTTGCCGCAGATCTTGGCAATATGCAGCCCGATGCCGCAAGAAGCCTTGCCGACGAGATCAAGGCTCGCTTTGACGACGTGGTGGCAGTGCTCTCGATCTGCTCCGACGGCAAGCTCAACTTCCTCTCGGTAGCAGGCAAGAACGCCGTTGCCGCAGGCGCACACGCAGGCAAACTGGTAGGCGCTGTGGCTGCCCTGACGGGCGGTAAGGGCGGCGGACGTCCCGACAACGCCATGGCAGGAGGCAAGGACGCCGCAAAGGCTAAGGAAGCCCTTGACAGCGCAAAAGACTTGCTTGGCGCTATGCTGAAATAAAAATGCCCCTGTTTTATTGACAAAATTCAAAATTTCTGCTATAATAACTTATGGTATCTGCGGATACACAACATTACAAAAAGGAGACAGACTATGAAAAACATGATGAAAAGAGCTTTGATCCTTGCTACCGTTGCGATTATGCTGTTTGCACTTGCAAGCTGCGGCGGCGGAAACGCCGACAAATCCGGTGCCATCAAGGCAGCCTTTGAAAAAGAGGGCTACACCGTAACGTCCGCTAAATACGCTGACATGGACGAGGATGCCAAGGAGATCCTCGAGCTGGCGCTCTCCGACGATATGGTAGACAAGATGGCAAACTACGAGATCATCCTTTTGTCTAAGAAGGTCGCCGGCTTTGACGTTCCCACGGCAATCGTTGTTAAGTGCGACAGCGCCACCGCTGTCAAGGATTTCCTCACCGTAACCGATGAGGAGGGTGCCAAGGACACCACCCTTTATGACAAAGCAGTCGACGAAGGTCTCATCAACGAAAACTGCTACATTATTGCCATCGATCCCGATTGCATCGACCTTTTCAAGAACGCATAATACAAACATAAAAAGGGGCTGTCTCAAATTGCAAATTTGAGACAGCCCCTTGCGCAAAAAAGCCGATGGTAGGCTTTTTTGTGCCGGG
>JAFTMU010000399.1 GCA_017452215.1 Clostridia bacterium | reverse complement strand
ACGCCAAGGACATATACTTGACGGTGAGCAAAAGGACGGCAAACACACCAAAGCAGATGAGCCCTGCGATCCAGTTAACGAACCAAACGCCAGAAAGATACGCAAGCACCGCCTTGCCTCCTTTAAATCCATACCATACAGGGAAGGAATGCCCAAGCATGCAGGCAAGCAGAGCCACGGAGGCGCCGATCTCGGGAGTGCCGAACACCGTATCCATCACGATGCGAGCGGTCAGAACCGGCAGGATCGTCTTAAAGATATCGATCGCCATTACCGCAACCGTAGCGCCGCCAAACCCGTGCAAGCGCTTAAAGTTGGTAAACCCGGGATTCTTGCTTCCCAATTCTCTGATATCCTCTTTGTATACAAGTCTTGATAAGATAATGGCACCGTTGATACCGCCCAACAAATATGCCGCCAAGGCAATGATCACACAATAAAGCCACATAAAATTTACGTCCTTTCTAAACTGCTGAATTTCAATGCTTCAATACCGCAAACAAGCTACGCAGACGGATCTTCACCGCACCGAGATTTGTGATCTCATCGATCTTGATCTGCGTATAGAGCTTTCCGTAGCTTTCAATAATCGCACGGGTCTCATCGGTGGTCACGGCGTCCACACCGCAGCCAAAGGAAACCAGCTGCACCAAATCGATTTTGAGATCCCTACACGCTCCCACAAAGTTGGCAGCGCTGTAAAGACGGGAATGATAGGTCCACTGATTGAGCACCGTGGTCTCGATCCTCCCCGCACGGTGCGCCACCGAATCCTCGGTCACAATGATAGCGCCCATATCGGTGATCAAACGGTCAATGCCGTGATTGATCTCGGGATCCATATGATAGGGTCTGCCCGCCAGAACGATCACCTGACGGTCCTCTCTTTTGGCAATGTCCAGGTACCGATCGGCTTCTCTCTGCACGGCGTCCATGTAGGCGTGGTATTCCTCATACGCCGCCTCTGCCGCCTTTTTCACGTCAGAAGACTTCAACACGATGCCGTATTCCTCCATCATACGGAGAAAATACTTAACGAAAAGCTTGGGATTATGCAATCCCACAAATCCGCTGACAAAGGTAACACTCTTCGGGAATCTGACGTTATTTTTGATCACCGACGGATAATACGCCACAACGGGGCAGTTATAGTGATTGGCGCCCAGGGATTCGTCAAGGTTGTAGGTCATTCCGGGATAAAAGACGATATCCACACCCTTTTTGATCAGATCCTCCACGTGCCCGTGCACCAGCTTTGCAGGATAGCAAGCCGTATCCGAGGGGATCGTATGCTGACCGCTGAGGTATAGCTTATGGTTGGATTCTCCCGAGACCACCACGTTATAGCCCAAACGGGTAAATAGCGTATGCCAGAATGGCAACAACTCATACATATTCAGCCCCATGGGAATGCCAACAGTCTTTTTTCCTTCCGCCACCGCATTCTCACGGTATTTGGAAAGGAGTGCCAGCTTGTAATCGTAAAGATTGTATCTGGTCTCTTGGCTCTTGGTGGCAAGAGGTCGCTCACAACGGTTGCCTGCGATGTATTTTCCGCCATCGGCAAAGGTATTCACGGTCAAACGGCAGCGGTTATTACAGCCCTTGCAGGTAATCGCCTGCACGGTATGGGTAAATTCAGCCAATTCTTTGGCAGTCAGAACACGGCTTCTTTGTGTGTTCACCGCCTTTTCCTTGGCATAGAGCGCCGCTCCGTAAGCTCCCATCAGCCCTGCTACCCCAGGACGAAGCACCTCTCTGCCCGTCTCCAATTCAAAGGCACGCAGGACCGCATCGTTGAGGAAGGTTCCCCCCTGCACCACGATCTTCTTGCCAAGCTGAGCAGGATCTGCGCAACGAATGACCTTGTACAGGGCATTTTTCACAACACTGATGGAAAGTCCCGCCGAAATATTCTCAATGCTGGCGCCGTCCTTTTGCGCCTGCTTGACCGAGCTGTTCATGAACACGGTGCAACGGGAGCCCAGATCCACAGGAGTATCGGCAAAGAGCGCCATCTGCGCAAATTCCTTTACCGAATACCCAAGCACCCCTGCGAAGGTCTGCAAAAAGGATCCGCACCCCGAGGAGCAAGCCTCGTTAAGGAAAATATTATCGATCGCCTTATTCTTAATACGGAAGCACTTGATGTCCTGTCCGCCGATATCCAAAATAAAATCTACGTCGGGGCAAAAATGCGAAGCCGCCGTATAATGGGCAATGGTCTCCACCACACCCCAGTCGATGTGGAAGGCGCTCTGGATGATCTGCTCACCGTATCCCGTGACCGCAGCCCCCTTGATCCTGATATCGGGATAGTCACGGTACAGCTCCTCCAAATATTCCTTGATCAAGGGAACAGGATTTCCGCTGTTGGGCGTATAAAGCGTGCGGAAGATATTTCCGTCCTCATCGCACAAAAGCGCCTTAATGGTAGTAGAGCCTGCATCAATGCCAAGATACATTTCTCCCTTTGGCTCCGACAGAGTATGGATCCCTCTGGAATCCTGCTCGTGCCGACGGGTAAAATCGTAAAACTCCTTTTGATCCTTAAACAATGGAGCACACCCAAGATAGGTGTGGGAAGAGGAATAATGCTCTGCCCTTTCGGCAAGCTCCAAAAGATCGATCTCCTCCGACGCAGGCGAATATGCCGCTCCGATGGCAACGAAATACAAGGAGTGATCGGGGCAGATGCCCTCGGTTTTCAGCACGTCGTCAAACGCCGCACGCAGATAGGAAAAGAAGGTCAAGGGGCCGCCAAGATACAGCACGTTCCCCTCAATGGGTCTTCCCTGCGCCAAGCCGCCAACGGTCTGGTTGACCACCGCATAAAAAATGCTCGCCGCAATGTCCTCATGCCTTGCTCCCTGATTGAGCAGGGGCTGAATGTCGGATTTTGCAAATACACCGCAACGGGAAGCCACGGTATAGATCTTTTCTCTCTTGAACGCCATTTCATCCATTTTGTCGGGAGAAACGTTCATCAATTCTGCCATCTGATCGATGAATGCGCCCGTACCGCCTGCGCAGGTGCCGTTCATACGCACCTCCAAGCCGTCCTTCAAAAAGAGGATCTTTGCGTCCTCTCCCCCAAGCTCAATGACTGCATCTGTCTCGGGAAAGCGCTCCTTGACCGCCATGCGGGTGGCATAGACCTCCTGCACAAAGGGCAGTCCCATATCGTTCGCCATACCCATGCCCGCAGAGCCCGAGATCGAGAGAAGCATTCTCTCACCGGGAAATTTTTTAGCAACGGTGCGCAGAACCTCTGCCATTTTTTCGGAGATCCGAGCCTTATGCCGCTCGTAGCTGGAATATACTAGCTCCCCCGATTCATCAAACACGACTCCCTTAATGGTGGTCGAGCCGATATCAATACCAATTCGTTTCATTCTATACGACCTCGTTATCCGTTCTGCTTGGCAAACTCCGAATCCTTTGCCAGGGCAAGCATCAGCTTGATGCGGTTTTCCTGATTGACCCGAGAAGCGCCTGCGTCGTAGTCTATGGGGTAAATGTTTGCATTGGGATACATTTGCCGCAGCGTGCGGATCGTACCCTTTCCCACAATATGGTTCGGCAAGCATCCAAAGGGCTGTGCGCAAATAATATTGTTATATCCCTTTTCGATCAGCTCTGCCGCCTCGGCAGGTAAAAGCCACCCTTCTCCCATCTTCACGCCTCTGCCGATCACCTTGTCACCAAGCTTTTTGATGTGCTCAAAGGAGGTGGGAGAAACAAATTCCGGGAATTCCTTCAAGGCGTCAATGAACATCTGCTCAATGCTGTCGGTCAGGCGTGAGCCCCCCTTTGAGATCAGAGCAGATTTATAGCTTTTCCCATACAAGCGGTAATCGGTCTGCTTGTTGTCAAACATAAATTGGAAGAACCCAAGCACCCCGGGAACCATGTATTCGCAGTCCTGGGACTCCAAAAATTCCTCCAAGCCGTTGTTCCCAAAGGGAGAATACTTAACGTAGATCTCACCAACGATTCCAACCTTGATCTTTTGCACATTCAAGCGAGGGATCTCGTGAAAGTCCTTTGCAATAAGATACAGATTCTTTCGCAATGCCTTCCCAAACAGACCCTTGCCGGTGCGAAAATGCTCCCCAAGGATTCCATACCATTTTTCGATCACTCTCTGGGTGTCACCGGGGTTCTTTTCATAGGGCTTGACCTGATTTTTCAAAAGCATCAGCATGTCCCCGTAAATAATGGCGACCATTGCCTTTGCGATCATCATGGGAGTGATGCGGAATCCGCTTGCCTTTTCCATGCCTGTAAAGCTGAGGGAAATCACGGGAACGTAATCCATTCCCATGTTGTGAAGCGCCTTGCGCAAGAGCCAGATATAGTTCGAGGCTCGGCAGCCGCCACCCGTTTGAAATTGGATCAGGGCGCACTTGTGGGGATCGTATTCTCCCGAGGTCAAGGCATACAGCTGCTGTCCGCTTGCGCAAATGGCAGGATAACACATATCGTTATGGATGTATTCCAAGCCCTTGTCAATGACCTTTTTGCCTCGGCTCTTCAAGATCTCCAAATCATAGCCGTAGATGGCAAAGATCTCCTTGATCAGCTCCATGTGGATAGGAAAAATATCAGGCGCCAGAATCTT
>JAFTMU010000398.1 GCA_017452215.1 Clostridia bacterium | reverse complement strand
GCCGATAACATCGTTTTCTTCAACAATAAGCGCATCTGCTCTCTTTGCTTGGAGAAGATCAAGGCAGAGCTGTAACTAAAATATGCAAAGCTAAAGCAATAAAGACCATGGGGTGTTGCAAAACGCAATACCCCATGGTCTTTTGGGAGGGGGCAAAAGCCCCCAATGTTTTGTTTAGTGGCAGCAGCAAGAGAGCACGAGAATGGCGATGATGATCAACCAAACACAGTTGTTGTCGAACAGGTTGCACAAGCAGTTATTCATAGTAGTTCCTCCTAATGATTATCAAAGAGCAGGTATTCCTGTGTAAGCTCTTCTGTTATCATGTTATGTGGAAAACCAAGAAATGTGCAAGCTTTTGTCGTATTTTGTTATTTTTCCAAATGTGTGAAGATCATATCCCAGATTTCGGGATCCTGCGCCGTCATGCGCCACCAATCCGCCTCTTGAACCATTTTCGCCTTTTCCTCCGGTGAAAGGGGCGGCTTTTTCTTCTGCCGTTTGGCAAGCGCCGAAAAATACGCCTGCTTGTACCGTACCGCATCCTCGGTATAGGTAGGATTATGTCCCTTTTTATCCGTTAAAAGGAACGTCACGTTGGGATTTTCCCGAGCGGCATCCCGCAGTACCTCAAAATGGAGCTTTGCGCTTACGGTAGCGTCGTCCCGGGAGTGAATGATCAAGGCATTGGCAGAGGTGTCCTTCAATGCGCTCCGTGCATCGAGTGGGGCGTAATCGGGATGCTCCTTCAAGTCCACACGGTACAGCTGCTTCCTGTAAAAGGAAAGCAAATTTTTTCCGAACAGCTGCCTGTGCATCTGCTTGATGGAAAGAAAGCCCGAGATCGCCACGATGTGCCGAATATCGGGGTGTAGAGCAGGGATGTTCATGGTGGAATACCCACCCCAGCTGTGCCCGATCACCGAGAAGACCGTGTTTTTGTACCTCTCGTCCTTCTTGAAGGCCGTAAGGCAGTCGTCAAGATCGCACAGCGCCTGACCAAAGCCTCCCGCATAAGCCCCCTCGGATTCCACACAGCCCGTACGGTCATAGGAAAAGACCAAATACCCCTGTCGAGCCAAGGTCTCGATCTCCCGCATATAGGAGCGGTGTCCCGAGCCCATACCGTGCTCAAAGACCACAAGACGGCAGGGAATCGGATCGGGATAGGAATAAAAATACCCCTGCAAGCGGTTGCCTCTTTTCCCAAGGAAGGCATAGGGCTCCGCCTTCAGACCCTCAAAATCCGAGGGCGAAAAATAGAATGCCGTATCCGATTGCTCGTATCGGGTATATAGCCTGTTTTTATAGATCTTTTCGACCTGTTTTCCAAAAATCATTTGTCACCTCATTGATTCTGTTCAAAATAGGAAAGCAACGCTTCGGGGAAATCGATCACGCCAAGAGCGCCTGCCGCCTCCAATTCCTCCCGTGTGCCAAAGCCCCAGGTCACTCCCACGCCGTCCACGGCGTTTTGCTTGGCGCCCAGAATGTCACTGTCACGGTCGCCCACCATCAAGACCTCACGGGGAGAAGCAATGTTCAATTTTTCAAGAGCGTAAGCGATCACCTCGTGCTTTTCATTTCGGGTTCCGTCCATTTCAGGACCGCTGACAAAGCAGAATTCCTCCAAAAGATCAAAGTGGTCAAGAATGGCATTGGCAAATTCATGGGGCTTGCAGGTGGCAAGCACGCACCGCACTCCCGTAGCGTTGAGCTTTTTTAAAAGGGAGCGGATCCCCTCGTACACACGGCATTCAAACATTCCCCCGGCTCGGTAGTACTCACGGTAGTCCTCCACCGCCTGCACCGTGTCATTTTCATCAAGACCGCAAAAGACCGAAAAGCCGTAAAGCAGGGGAGGACCGATGAATAAGGTCATGTCCAGCCCCTCGGGGATTTTTTTGTTTGCCTTTTTCATGGCGTATTCCACCGAGTGGATAATGCCGGGAGCGGAGTCGGTGATCGTTCCGTCCAGATCAAAAAAGCAATAGGAATAGCGAGACATTGCGGATCTCCTTTCTGGGTGTGCCAAAATAATCAGATAAAATTCAAGAAAATCACTTGCAAGACAAAGTCGGGTATGTTATAATTGATATTACCCTTATTATAACATATTTTTTTCATTTTGCAAACCAAAATAAGAAAAAAGAAAGAGGCTCTTGGTCATGGATATGAATTTTACGATACCGGTCAACGAGGCGTTTGAGGCATCCGCCAAGGATCCGTCCTGCGGCTGTCCCTTCTGCGCCCTGTACCGCAAATTGGAGGAGGACGAGCTGGATCTGATCCTCGGCGCATCCATGATGGAGCCGGATATCCGCATCAAGACCAACGAATCGGGCTTTTGCCGCACCCACTACGACATGATGTTCGTCCGCAAGAACCGTCTTGGCATGGCGCTGACCCTGGAAAGCCATTTGGACGAGCTTTCACGGGAGATCCGTGACGGCGGCTTCGGCGGGGGACAGGGCAATAAACCCATCAAGCGCATCGGCGCCCTGGAGGAGAGCTGCTACGTCTGCACTCGCATTTCCAACAATTTCGAGCACATGATCGACACCGCCGTGTATCTCTGGGAAAGCGACGAGGAATTTGCCCCCAAGCTCAAATCCCAGCCCTATTTTTGCCTGCCGCACTACCGCAAGCTCCTGATGTACGGTCAGAAGCGCTTGGGCAAAAAGAAGCAGCCCGAATTTTCAAAGCAGTGCGCCGCTGTCGTAGAGGACTACATGAGCGAATTGCAAAAGGACGTCAGCTGGTTTTGCAAAAAATTCGACTACCGCTACAACGAGGAGCCCTGGTATAACTCCAAGGATGCCGTCGAGCGTGCATTCAAGTTTTTGCGCTCGGATCTGCACAATAAGTAAAGAGGAATAAAAAGATGATAGACCTGCTCAAACTACACAAGCATTTCATTCTCACCCATTTGAAGGAAGGCGATATCGCCGTGGATTTCACCATGGGTAACGGATATGATACCGAGTTCCTTTGCCGCACCGTCGGCATGACGGGACACGTGTACGCCTTCGATATCCAGGCGCAGGCAGTAGAATCCACCGCAAAGCGTCTCAAAGAGGTGGGATGCCCCGAAAATTACACCCTGATACATGATTCCCACCACAATGTCAAAAACTATGTCAAGGGCCCCATCAAGGCAGGAATGTTTAACCTTGGGTGGCTTCCCGGGGGAGATAAATCCATCACCACCCTCAGAGAGACCACTCTGCCGGCAATCGAGGCAGCCATCGACCTGATGGATCAGGACGCTATTATCAATGTCGCCGTCTACCCGGGACACGAGGAAGGAGACTTGGAGGGCAAGATGATCTGCGATTATCTTGCAGGCATCAGCCGTCACAAGGTCTGTGCCACCAAGGTCAACATTCTCAATTCCCCCGCATCCCCCTATTTTATCGTTATCGAAACCAAATCTCCCATCAAAATACCCTATGGAAGGTCACATGAGAAAAAATAAAACAAATTTGTGGCTCTTGCTTCTCTCGGCGCTCCTTTTTTTGCAGGGTTGCACTGCCTTTACCCCCGACGAGTCGCAAACCACCCCCTCGGAATCAAAAAATCCCAATCCTGACGGCACTGTCGTCGGATGTTATCAGAATATGGAATATACGTATCTGACCGACGTTGACGTGTCGGTCCTTACCACCAACCTTTCCGACGTTTATCTTTTGTTGATGAACAAGAACATCACCCTCGGCTCGGACTACGTCCCCGCCTCTCTCACCATCCTGAGTTGCCCCGTTCTTGAGAGCGGCCGCACCTACGAGCTGGAAAGCCGTGCGGCAGCTGCTCTTGACGGGCTGCTGCGTGAGATGCAAGCGGCAGGCGTCACCGACGTCAAGGTCTGCTCCTCTTACCGTTCTTACAGCAAGCAGCAGTCCCTGTATAATCATTATCTGGAACAGGAAAGCAGTACCATTTCCCCCGACGCATATACGTTTTTTGGATATGATTATATAAAAGCGAATTATACCAACCAGGGCAAAACGGCATTGACCCGTGAGGATGCCGAGAAGCTGGTATTGAGCTACTCTGCGTATCCCGGCACCAGCGAGCACCAGACGGGACTTTGCGTGGACTTTATCACCGAGGAGATGGGCACGGACTTGACCGTAGCATTTGAAAACACAGGGGCATTTGCGTGGCTTCGTGAGAATGCGTATAAGTTCGGCTTTATTCTCCGCTATCCCAAGGGGAAGGAAGAGATCACAGGCTATACCTACGAGCCGTGGCACTATCGCTTTGTGGGCAGGGAAGCGGCAACCGACATTCACCATGCCTCTATTACCCTCGAGGAATATCTCGAGCTGATCGATCCATAAAAATAAACACGACACCCCGATGCAACGGTTGCATCGGGGTGTCGTGTTTATTTTTCAAACGGATATTTCTTTTTCTTTTCCTTTTCGATTCCTGCGATCTTCACGGCAATCACGGCGATCAATGCGCAAACGCCCATTGTCACACCGATCTCCTTAGCCTTTTTCATCTTTTTGCTTCGTTCCGTCAAAGCCGCCTCTTGCTCCTTAGGTGCAGGGACACAGGAAGCCTCCGGATCTGCTATTGAAGCAGGGAGAACACTCACTTCCATCTCTGCATCCTTTTTGAACCGTTTCCAAAGAGGAGCGGCGAGGAAACACAAGGCAAGACCGATCACCGCAATGATCACCCAGGTCAGAATCGTGAAGCTCCAACCAAAGCTTTCGGCAAGAGATGCAAAGCCGTAGGTGGAAATAGCGGCGCCGATGTAGGTGCAGGCATTAAGCAAGCCCGAATAGGTAGAGACCTTGCCGGTTTTAGCAAATCTCTTGGGCACGATGGAAATGAGCATCAGATTGATGCCGTGCATCGCTCCCACCACCAATGCCATCAACACCATGGTCACGGCAATGGCAGAGGGGAAGAAGACGTTGACTGCCAACAGGATCGCCGAAAACACAGCAGAGCCCAAAAAGATCATCGCAGCGCAGAATACCTCGTTTTGGAACACTTTGCGTTGCAACAGATCGAACACCGAGAAGCTGACCATACTGAACACGGCAAGAATCACCGTTGCAACAATGGCATTTTCCTCGGGCAGATGGAAGGTCTCCAAAAGATAGGTGGGCATCCAGTTGGTCACACCGTCACGCAGCATTCCCTGCATGATAATGCCAAGCATGATCAGGACGATGGGAAGATAAACGTACCCCGGGAGTGCCGAAGCGGACTTTTTCTTTCCGACGGGAGCGGCGGATTTCATAATAGGCTCGTTAAAGAGCCTTCCGTTGACAGCCGTCCAGAATACCGTTACCAACAATCCCAACGCCGCACACAAGACCATGATCGTCCGCCAGCTCATAACGTGCAAAAGGGCGGGGCAGATGAGATAGAGCGCAATGGTTGCAACGGAGGAGCCCCAGGAGACTCTCACGACCGCATAGCTGTATTCCGTATCCGTCAGATAGGTAGCCATCAGGCGAACGATGGGAGGCCAAAGAAGCGCTTGGGCAAAGCCGTTGACACACCAGACCACGGTCATCGAGGGAACGCTTTGGCAAAAGAACATGGCAACGTTACATAGCGAAGCCAATCCAAGACCAGAGCTGAGCAGATGCTGGGGCTTGATCTTGTCACCAAGCAACCCGCTGATGATCTGACCTGCGCCGTAGGTCAGCGTCAAGCCCGTAATGACGATCGAGATCGCCGATTTTTCGATGCCCATTTCCGTGTAGACCTTCACCAGCATTACCGCAAAGTTGATGCGGGTGGCGTAGCTGGTAAAGTAGACCAGAGCCAGGAGATAGGCGATCAGCCGTGTTTTTTTACGAATGCCTTCTTTCATGACGTCCTCCTTTGTATTGCGTATCCTCTGTTGCTTTGTTTTTATACCATATCAGACTAAGCCCCTTTAAAATCAGCGTTTCGTCCACGGTCATTTCGTGTTGACAGTGGGGAGCGATCAGCGTACAAAGCCCACCCGTAGCGATCACGCTTGCGGCTTTTGCGCCAAGGGCTTTCTCAAATCTGTCGATCAATCCGTCCACCGAGCCCGCCGTGCCAAAGACGATCCCCGATTTCATGCAATCCATCGTGCAGGCGCCAATGGGGGAGAGGGGAGGGCGGATATCAATGTGCGGCAGCAGTGCGGTATTTTGAGACAGCGCATCCAGGGAGATCTTGACTCCCGGCAAAATAGCGCCGCCGATGAACCGTCCTTTTTCGTCCACAACGGTCAGCGTGGTGGCGGTTCCCATGTCAACGATGATAGCAGGGAGCGCATAGAGCTCCTTTGCCGCCACTGCGGAGGTCACAAGATCCGAAGCGACCGCCCCGGGATCATTGGTGCAGATGTGAAGCCCGGTTTTAATGCCCGCTCCAACGAGTAGGGGCTCTTTTTTTGTCAATAGCCGCAAAGCCCGCACCAAGGTGTCGGTTACGGGAGGCACTACCGAGGAAAGAGCAGCCCCTTCAAAATCGGAAAGCTCTACCTCTGCCAGCTCCAAAGCTTGCTTGATCTTCACCGCATACCCAAACTCCGTTTCCTCACGGTCAGTGGGAATGCGAAAAACAGCAGAGGCTATGTTGCTTTGATCAACACAGCCTAAGGTGATATGCGTATTTCCGCAATCAATTGCAAGGATCATTTTAAAAATCCTTTCTTTTAAAAAATAATCAGGAGATCCGCTTTTTCACAATGGAAATGATCCGCAAGATCACGGGAGTCAGAACGATATTGATCGCCAGCTCCACCAAAAAATTCAAGCCTACCATTCCCAAAATAACGTAAGCGAACGCATTGGCAAAGCCATTACCCAACGCCCAACCGGTTACCAGATCGTGATAGAACGCCAGAATGCCAATGCAAAGAATGCCCGTGTTGCAAACGGGGCACAGGATCGAGGAGACCACCACACCCACCGTGGGCTTCTTCATCTTTTGGAACAGCTTCCACACAAGTCCCGCTACAAGACCGGCAACGGTGCTTTTCAGAACACACAAAAAGAGCGTCAGAACAGGATTTTGTTGGAACATCAAATGTCCCCCGGGATCAGCTCCCGTCACCACTGCCACACACACCATTCCGCCAAAGATAGCGCCCAACACCGCTCCCGATACGGGACCGAACAGGATCGCACCCAAAATAATGGGGATCAGGGAAAGGGTAATGGTAAATGGACCGATCTTGATTCCGCTGGCAACCAGCTGAAGGATCACGATCACTGCTGCCAGAATAGCCGTTCCGACCAGCTGGCGTACTGCTTGCTTGTTTGTTTTCATATTCAATTCCTCCTGCTACTGTTTCGGTAAGTCCGAATATAGTGCAGTTGCATTATAGCACCTTTTGATAAAAAAGTCAATAACGGAAGGGAAATTTATCCCCTTCCGCTAAATTCCGTTAAAAATATTGCCATGGCTTGGTTATTTTTTGCAAAGGATCTCCTCGATCTCGCAAATATACACACGGTGATAGTCCCCTGCCTTGTATTCGTCAAGAATGCTCTTGTCCACAAAGGCGCATTCCCTGATATCGTCCGCATAGAGCTTGCGGCAGAGCAAAACAAAGGACGCCTCCTCGGGATAGGGAACGCCGTTTTCGGAAAATTCCTTGGTCAACCCCGAGCCCTCGAATTTATCACCGTCACGCCCGCTGTTTCTTCCGCACCAAACCAGCGCCTCTCTGTGCCCTTCTCCCTCAAAAAAGGAAAGTGAAAGACGGTCGCTCCTCTCGGTGATCTCATAGGTGTAGCGCTGCGGACGGATGAAGCAAACCGCCACGGGACGTCTCCATAAATACCCGAGACAGCCCCAGGAGGCGGTCATAATATTGTCCCGCTCCCCGTCCGAGGCCCCGATCAGCATCCAATCCTTCCCAATGCGACCAAACACCGATTCAAACCGATCAAAATCCACTCTTTCAAAATTGCTCATAATCCAAGATCCTTTCGTAATATACTGCTTTATATCATACTCCGAGAGGAGCAAAAATGCAAGCAGATCCAAAAAAGATTTACAAACCGTCAAGAAAACCAACCAAAATTCCTGTCGGAAACCGTCGTTTTTTGAACGAAGTGTTAATAATTGTGAAAAAACATTGACAGAAAGACGCAACCGTGCTATAATTAGCACACAGTGTGCTGAACGGAGGTGATCGCTTGTCCGAAAAAAACATCGAAAAGATCAAGGATGAAATGTCCCAGCGCATCATCAGCGCCGCCCAGCGGATCGCTACCGAGCGGGGAGCGCAAACGGTGACAGCGCGCAGCATCCTGCAAGAGCTTGGCATCACCAATCGGGTGTTTTATAACTGTTTTTCCAATATCGACGAGGTTTTAGACATCGTTTACCGCAACACCGCAAAAAAAATACGGGTGGATCTCTGCTTGGATTTTGACGGGGAAGAGGAGTTTTTCAACTACGTCACCGAAACGGTCATTCAAACCCTGCTGGCTTCTTACGAAGCAAAAATGCGGTTCAATCAGTACGTTTTCGAAACCGATTC
>JAFTMU010000397.1 GCA_017452215.1 Clostridia bacterium | reverse complement strand
CCTTGGTGCCCGTCGTATCCGCAAAGGAGCACGTTGGTACTGCCGTCCTCCCGATACTCCACCACGGAAACCGATGCGTTGGAGCAAAACATGACCCGGGAAAGCTCCTCCGGAGGGTATCCCTCCCATTTGGCACGCAACAATCGGATGGGCGTTGCGTGTGTGAAGATCGCCACGCACTTGCCCCGGTTTTCGGCAACGATGCGATCCACCTCACGATAGATCCGTCGGGAAAGCTCTATGACACTCTCGCCGTTTTCGGGATGCGCACGTCCGCAATCGGTGCGCCAGGTTCCATAGCTTTCGGGAAACAGGCGCATCAGCTCCTCATAGGGCTTGCCCTCCCAATCTCCTGCAAAGATCTCCCGCATCCCCTGTGTGGGAATGATCTCCAAGCCCTTGCTTACGGCGGTGGGCTCTGCCGTTTGCATCGCACGGAGCAAATCACTTGCATAGATTCTTTCGATGGGATACTCCCGCAAAAATTCTGCTGTGCGCTCCGCCTGGCGTTTACCCAGCTCGGTCAGGGGAATATCGGTGTGCCCTGCAAACACTCGTTGCAAATTTGCTTCGCTTTGCCCGTGGCGAACGAAGATCAACGTGGTCATTGATCCATACTTCCTTTCTTTTTTTGCGCTAACAAGATCAACAAGCAAACGGTCGGGAACAGAATCGCAAAGAAGAACGCATTGCGTAAGCCCCCGCCCATGGCATCGGCAATGCCCCCCGCCGCCGAGGGACCAACGAGACAGCCTACGTCTCCTGCCATTGCCAGAATGGCAAACATCTGCATGCCTCCCATGGGAATCCGTTCTGCCGCCTGACTCAATATACCGGGCCAAAAGATCCCAACGCTAAATCCGCACAGCGCACACCCAAGGAGCGCAAAAACGGCGTTTTGGGAAATTGCCGCCAGAAAATATGCGATAATGCAGCCTGCACAACCGAGGAGCATGATCTTTTGAAGGTCAAATCGGTGGCTGAATTTACCGTAAAGCAATCGGGACGCCCCCATCATCAGGGCAAACATACAAGGTCCGAACAGGTCTCCCCATTTTTTGGGAATCTGCAATGCGGATTCGGCAAAGGCAGAGGACCATTGGCTCATGATCATCTCCCCCGCACCCGCACAAAGCATCATCAACAAAAAGCCAAAAAAGACAGGCAGACGGAACAGCGCTTTGACGCTTCCCTTTCCCTCCTCCCCGGCACTCGGCAAGCGGTAAATGGGAACGAAGCAAAAGGCGACCGCTCCCAAAAGCGGGATCAATGCCCACAAAAACGGCAGGTATCTCCAGGAGGCGCCGATTTCAAATACCTCAAAAAAGACGCCGGAGAGCAACACCACTCCTGCCTGTCCCCAACAGTAAAAGGAATGAAGGAAGCTCATGTTGCCCGACTTTTCCTCGGTGGGACAAGCCTCCATCAAGGGACTGATGAGCACCTCGGTAAAGCCGCCGCCAACCCCCAAGAGGATCAGAGAAAGCAGCAATCCCGGATAAGGGGGGAGGAGGCTCGGGAAAACCGAAAGCCCGACCAAGCCTATGGCAGAGGCAACGTGCGCCAGCACGGCAAAGAAGCGCAGGTTTATACGGTCGGCAAAGCGAGTTGCCAGACAATCGATGATCAGCTGCGTAAGAAAATTGACGGCGATCAGAGAGCTGATGTCGCTGACCGAGAGGGCAAATTCATTTTGAAAGGTCAAATATAACAGGGGGGCAAAATTGATACAAACCGCCTGGGTGATATAACCGTTATAACAGGCAAGCATGGTAGAGCGGTAGGTCAGCTTCATACGCCTCCTCCTTTCCGTATCGTTGAAATTTCACAATGCATATTATAACATCAAACCCCTCTTTTGTAAAGGCAAAAAAGCAAAATCTCCCCTTGTTTTTTCAAATCGACCTACGACATTTATGTCCATTGATCTTTTCTACAAAAAAACGAAGCAAAATGGCGGATAGATTCTATACTATATGCTTTTTCACAAAAAAATCTTCCTTTTTTCGTCACATTTGAATATTTACAAACCGAGGAAAATGTTGTATAATATTACTTGCCGATGGGCAAGAGCCTGTCGGGTTCCCCCTTTTGCACACCGCATCGTTCTTTGTGAAGTGTCAATCTCATGACATCCTATCGCAGAGTGCTCGGTGTGCAGTTTTATTTTTTAACTTTTATCCTTGGGAGCCGTGCTCCCTCTTTTTGTATATTCTTCCCTTTTGGCGTCAATAATACCTCTGTCACCCAAAAAACGTCATGAAAGGAAGATTACACAATGAATAAGCCGCAAATCGTTCGTTGCTGCGCCAGAGAAATTTTGGATTCCAGGGGAAATCCCACCGTGGAATCTACCGTATTTTTATCGGATGGGACCGTAGGGGTTGCCAGCGTTCCCTCCGGAGCCTCCACGGGAATTTACGAGGCTGTGGAATTGAGAGACGGAAACCGCCGACGCTTTGGCGGAAAGGGCGTTTTAGATGCTGTGTCGGGGGTGGGAAAGATCATCTCCCCTGCTCTCTCGGGCATCAACGCCTCGGAGCAATGTGAGGTAGACCGCATTCTTTGCGATCTGGACGGAACAGAGAACAAAAGTCGCCTGGGCGCCAATGCGATCCTTTCGGTATCTCTTGCCACCGCAAGGGCTGCTGCCAACTGGTACCACCTGCCGCTCTACCGTTATCTTGGAGGTGCGGGCTCCAACCGCCTGCCCGTGCCCATGATGAATATTCTCAACGGAGGAGCGCATGCATCAAACAACGTTGAGATCCAGGAATTTATGATCGCTCCCGTGGGCGCCTCCTCCTTTGGAGAGGGGTTGCGGATCGGCTGTGAGATCTATCACACGCTGGGAAAGATCCTGCGTGCTGAGGGATTTGCCTCTACCGTGGGAGACGAGGGGGGCTTTGCTCCGAATCTCGGCAACGACGAGGAGGCTTTGGAGCTGATCTGCCGTGCCATTGAGGAAAGCGGATACGATACCGCACGGGTCAAGATCGCCTTGGATTGCGCCTCCAGCGAATGGTTCTCCGAGGACGGTGACTACCGCATGCCCAAGAGAGGAAAACGTTACACCCGAGGGGAGCTGATCGACTATTGGGTCTCTCTTTCGAAAAAATATCCCATCTTTTCTATTGAGGACGGTCTTGATCAAAGAGATTTTGACGGTTGGCGGGAGTTGACCGACCGACTCGGGGAGAAGATCATGCTGGTGGGGGACGATCTTTTTGTCACAAATGAAAAGCGGTTGAAGGAGGGCATTCATCAAGGCGCCGCCAACGCTATTCTCATCAAGCCCAATCAGATCGGCTCGCTGACGGAAACCCTGAACGTGATCTCCACCGCTAAATCCTTTGGATATCAGTTCATTCCCTCTCACCGCAGCGGTGAGACCGAGGACACCACGCTCTCGGATCTGTGCGTTTCGGTCAATGCCCCCTTTATCAAAACTGGCGCTCCCTGCCGCAGTGAGCGTGTTGCCAAGTACAACCGCCTTTTGCGCATTGAAGCTTCTCTCGGTCACGGTGCACGCTACGGGATCGAAAAGATCAAGGAAGCTCCACGCACTCCCGCACGCAAGCCTGCCACGGTGGGTTGATATTATGTGGAAAGAACCTTGGAGAAATCATTCTCTCCAAGGCTCTTTCTTTTTTAATTCTCTTTTTGATCGAAAATATTTGGAAATTGATAGGTTGCCTCGTCCACATCGTAAAAATGCTCGTAATCGAGTGGCTTTGTGCCGCCAACATTGGCATACAACGGGGACATGACGGAGGGCATCGCATTTCTCGTCTTCATGATCGGGTAAAAATTAGTTTCGGTAACGACCAGATGATCTAATAATTTGACACCCACCATCTGCAACGCTTCCCTCAACTGTACGGAAATGACCTCATCCTGCGGAGAGGGGCATGCCAAGCCGTGAGGATGATTGTGGGCGAGCACAACCGCCACTGCCCTTTTTTGAAATGCCAGCTCGGCAATCTTGCGAATACAAATATTCGCCTCCTGGGCAGTCCCCTCGGACAGAAGAACACAATCCAACATATTCATTTTGCCGTTGAAAAACATAGCGTACAGCCGCTCGCAGTTCAGTCCGATAAAATAGGTCCAGATATACTGACCGATCTTACTGACGGTGTCGTAGCAATCCCACTGACCGTACAGATCCTTGGCATATCTCCTCATCATTTCTCGCAATAGGGCGAAAAAGCTGCTTGTCTGTTCCCCTACGCCCTTGTGCATCATCAATTCCGCAGGCGTTGCTTCCATCAATCCTGAGATGGAGCCATAGGATTCGATCAGCTTATGGGCAAGCTCGTTGGTATCCCCTCGGGGCATGGTATAGTACAGCATCATCTCCACAAGCTCGTGATCTGCAAAGGACGCCGTGTCATGCTCCAAGCATTTTTGCCGCATGCGTGCCCTGTGGCTGGTGTGGATCACACCGTTGCTTTTTTCCGTCATAGTCGTCTCCCGATACAGTCAAACGTTATCTTCTTTTCAGCTTTCCAACCACACGGCCCTTACACTGAACGTCGGCAAAATCCTTCAAAAGAATGGGAGCATAATCGGGGTTGAGAGAAAGCAAGCGGTCGCCTGCATAGATCTTGAAAAATCCGCTGCCGTCCAGCAGGAAGATCCCCGCCTCGCCAACGTCAATGCTCTCGCCGCTTTGTACAAGGAGAATATCTCCGTCGTGATACTTCGGCTCCATACTGTTGCCGCTGATACGCAAGGCATACTCTGCATCGGCGGTCTTTTCATTATTGGGAATGGAGATGCTTTCCGCTTGGGACTCGTCCAGGTAAACACCGACGCCCGCAGAAACGGGAAGCTCATAGAGGAGCACGGACCTTCTGCCCGAGCGCACGGTCTCGCCGCTGTATCTGCCAAGAGAACGAACGGGGGAAAGCACCCGAGCGCTCTTCTCTCCCACAAGATCCTTTTTCGACACGGCGGAAGCAGGAGCGCTTTCCTCCCCTGTGGCAAGAGCATTGCCCCTTTGCATTTCCTTATCGATGACCAGCTCTGCAAGCTCCTTGCCAAAGGAATCCAAGCTGCGGAAATTTTCTATGAGACGGATTTCCGTTTCATTTAAGGTATAGTTATTTGTATTTTCCGGAGTGCCGCTGACAACATACTCAATAGAGCAATCCAAGGCACTGCACAGGGCAACGATATTGGAAAGCTTAGGCGAATCACTCATGCCTGCCAAGATCTTACTCAGGGTCCCCAGAGGGATTCCCGAACGCTCGGAGAGCTGATCGTTGGTGATCTTTTTTTCGTTTTTCAGTTGCTTGATTCTATCCAAATAGGATTCCATAAGCCCCTCCTTTTTCCTGTTGTGGTATCATTATATCACACCTTCCCTCTTTTGTAAATAGTTTTTTGAAAAAATTTTTCTTTTTTTGGAAAAAAGGTATTGACAAATGGTTTTTTATCTGCTATAATGGCATCGTAGAAATTCCATTTTTGGATTTTTGGAGGTTCAATATGAACAGATATTTGCAAAACGAAAGCGCATATAATTCCAATAACGATATTTTTGATCTTTATTTCTTAGGAAAGAAACGCTCTGCCGCAAAATGGAAAAAAGCGGCTGACGGGCTCCTTGCCCTCCTTGCCGCTTTAATCTCTTTTTTCGCCGAAGCACGTGTGATCCGTTTGGTACGCACGGGCGCCGTTGCCCTTTGTCTGGTGGGCTTGATTGGCATCATCGGCGCTATGGAATGCGGGGGCTTGAGCCTTGCCGCAGGTCTTGTGATCTCCTCCCTTTTGTTGGTAGTGGAAATCGTTTGTCTGCGCCGCCGTTAAGGATAGATCAGACGAGCCAATGCCTCCCCAACCAAGACAGCCGCACGCTTTGCCTCCTCCGGGGAGTTGCCTCCCGTGCCGATCTCCAAAAGCAATGAGTAAGGAGCGAGCTCTTGATTATAGGTAGAATTCCGCAAGGAAAGCGGACGAAAAATGCGTGCCCCATCCCGATTCAAGAGTTCTCCCAGCTGTAAGGCAAGGGCTAAGTTCCCTTCCCAATTGGGACATTCGCTGCCTCCCCCGTCGCTGCCCACAACCGCCATGACCTGCGCCACCTCTGCCCCATTGACCTTGCCCACGCTTTTGAGGTATTCTCCGTCTTTATTGATCACGGCGTCTCGGTGCAGATCGATCACGTAGCGGATGGACGGATAATGTTCCAAAAAGAAACGGATGCTGTGTAGTGATCTTTCATAGGATCCCTGCAAGCCTTCCTCATCATGCATCACCGTACAGTGAATGGCGGTGATGCCTTTTTGATTTAAGGTGTCGCAAAGCACCTTCCCTACCGCCAGCACGGTTTTGCTTCCATCCTTGGAATAAGTAGCGTCACCGATATTCCCCTCCACGTATTTTGTCCCCTCGGGCAAATATCCTTCGCTTGCATGTGTGTGCAATACAAGCACTAGAGGGTCTTGTGTCACCGAGGAGG